>JBBQIT010000131.1:0-9325 GCA_038325205.1 Bdellovibrionota bacterium | reverse complement strand
GTTTAACGAAACTCAATATCTGTTCATCGAGTATAAGGGCCAGCATCTCTTGAATACGCCGGATTCGGTCCGGAAAAACGAAGTGGCTCAAAGAGCTTCCGGATACTTTATGGTCTATGAGACCGATAACCAAAGCGAATTCTTTGTGAAGGGCGCTTCTGGAGAGCAGGACGAATCCTTAACTGACCAACTGTTAGTTCTTTGCGTGAAAGCCAAGCGAATCCCCTAGTCATGATTCAGCATTGGAACCGAGCGCCGCTCTAGCTCGGTAGTTGAAAAACGTCCTTCTAGACAAGCCAGTAGCACGATGGAACTCTCGAAACTGTTCTTCGACTGAACCAAGGTTGGAAGCGGACATAAATGCTAACTTCGTACAATCCGGAGAGGGCAGAATTCTTCTGAAGAGAGTCGCCCAGTCTTCCCGTCCCGTACTCGCCAGTTCGTATCCCAATTGCAGAGTCCTTAAATTTACTCCGCGAAAATCGGTCTCTTTGCCTACCTGAATTAAGTAATCTGCCACTTGAATCGCTTGCTCGGAATTGAGAAAGGTACCAGATCGTGCTACCTGCCTGATCATTACCTCCATATCGTTCGTAGAGGGAGCGATGCAATAGTGTAGCGAGCGAGATATAAACGCTGCGGTGTCGCTACCTGCGGGGATGCAGTTCGCAAGGAGAACAATTTTACCTGCGAAATTTGATACTCGTTTGCTTACCTTATCGGAGCTGCTGTTCCAAGCAACAGCTCGGGTTCCTTCACCGACAGAGCTGGGCCAGGTAGCGGCCTTTAGCAGTGACATGGCAACGGAATCGCCGAATAACCCTGCGCAGTCATCGAGCACTAATATGGCGTTTTCGTTCTCCGAGATAATCTGAAAGAGTCGCATGGGTGTTGTATATGAACCCAATGAAACGAAAGAGATTTGTCGCTCACCAAATATCGATGCAACGGCTGAACTCTTTCCCCAACCCGGTGCGCCTTCTAGGATTAGGGAGTGGAACGTTTTGCTCGACAGAAGAAGGTCTACGAGCGCACTAATATCCTCAATATGTTTCATTAGCCCCCCTTGGATACATTCATCCTAACCAACTAAATGACTGAAGTTTGTGGGAATATCTTTTCCAAATACCGCATCAAAGGCGCCCGAGGCCACAGCCGTTTCGGGGTCATTTGTAATTGCAAAAATCTTTTTCACTCCGAGGTCTCGAAGCGAACGGGCGATGTCGATTCCGTCGTATCGAGAACCTTTGTAATGGACATCAACAAAGGCGATGGCACCGGGAGTAAACTTAAAGCCATTCTGCGCAACAAAGTCTTCCCAAGAACAGAAATCTATCGCCGTGTGAAAATGGTGATTCTTGGCGTAGCTTCTCCAATGACTTCGAACGAGGTGCTCGTCATCGAATATCAAAATGGTCTGCTCGCGCATCGACTGGAGAGTTCTGCCCTCTTCAGTTTTCTTTTTTACCTGGCTTACTGCTTCTTTGGTAGCTGCGGGAATAGAGATCGTGAAACAGGTTTTGTTTGCCGTAGAACTGAAGAGAATATCGCCCTTATGGGCCTGAACTATTTTCCTGGCTATAGCCAATCCAAGGCCAGTTCCCGATGCTTTCTTGGAGAAGAATGGGCTAAATAGTCTCGCACGATCTTCCTGCGAGATTTCCGGCCCGTCGTTGATGATCGATATATCGATGAATGCACGTCCATTTGACGTTGCTTGTTTCGTTTCGATGCGGATAGTGCCCTTTTGCTCAATGGCTTGAATTGCATTTTCACCGATGTTCATCAGGACTCGCATCAGTTGATTGGGATCAGCCATTACTCGATGGCGTTGGCGAATATCGAAAGAGAATTTGATTTGGTTATCCGGGTAGAGACGAACGAGGCTGCCGTGGAGTTGCTCTACCAGTCTAGAAACAGGGATAGGTTCCAATGTGAGAGTCATTTCCCGGCTGATATCCAGAATGTCACGAATCATGGCATCCACCGACCGCGCGCTGGATTCGAAATCCGCTGACACTTTTGCGCTTAGTTCCCGAACTTCGCGGTTCTTGACCTCTTGGAAGCGCGCCAGTGCAAGTTGCACTAAACGAAATGGCTTTCTGATGTCATGGGCCAACATCTGTGCGGTTTGAGCAATGGCGGCGTTTCTCTCATTTTCCGACATCTGTTCAAGAAGAGGGCCTAAAACCCGCTTTTCCACCCTAGAAACCAACGTAAAGTGGGCAAAAACGGCCGCGATAGAGCCCATTATCAGGACTAGGAGAAGCATAGGGGGAAAGATATCCAAAATACGTGTGGGACGGCTGACAGCGTATCGGATTGTGGCCAACTCTTTGTTCCCAGCTCTGATGTTGATCTGTTCGTATTTTTTGGATGGGAGCGGAGCTGTCTCGCTTGAGCAACCAGATATGAGTCGCGGCGCACCGGTTGGTGGCTTGATTTGGAATTCGAGGCAGGCAACACCTCCAGGATACTTTTCGTTCCAGTTCGACAAGATAGAATCGATTCGAATCTTCAGGGCTTGATCCTGCCCCATGTAGACTTCTTGGCTAATGAGAGTTTCCTGAGAGCGAACCACGTCCCCAAGTGCATGCTCAGTATTTCTTAGCTGACCCTGGCGTTCTTGGTAGAGGATGAAAGCCATCGCTCCGAGGAGCAGGCCCGCCATAATTGCCAACGGAAGCCAGGTCGTCTGACGTAGTCTTCGCATTAAGGTTTCGACGGATACGGTAGGCATTATTCGTACCTCCGCCAGTAGACCACATCCCCGTCTTTCACTTTATAGAGTTCAAGTGGTTTAACGGGATCGCCGTCTGGCCCGTATTTAATAGGGCCTGTCATCCCATAGTATGAAATCGAACGTATGATCTTGATAAGCTCTTCGCCCCGCGCGTCGGGATCGATCTTTAACGCGCGGATTACGAGTTCAATGGCGTCATAAGCCGCCATCGTAGTCATAGAAGGTGTGTATTTCGCGCAATACTTCTTATGGAGGGACAGGTAACGCGCGGACTCTGGGCTACTGTAGGTTCCATCCCAGTGCTTTGGGTAGATGAACTGAATCAATTCTGACGTGGGCGCTATCATCTCCAAAAATTTTGGTTTCCCTTCAATCGTATCGCTTGCCAACATCGTAAGGGCTGCTTTTCGGTTCACGAGTTCGACGTAGATGGACGCCAATTGTGATTGGGGGATAGGTACAAAAATGAGATCGGGATTTGTAGAGAGAAAACGACCGACGAGGCCTTTGAAGTCCGTGAATCCTTCCACGATCGGATAGTCCCGTACTTCAATTCGAGGGTTCAACCTGCGAACGACCTTAGCGAACTCCGTACCAAGGAAATCCGAATACTTGGTGGAAGTGTTTCGAATAATGACGACTCGCTTCGCCCGCAATTCCGAGACGGCCAGCCGTCCCAATAGTAATGCCTGGCGGCGGTCATTGAACGGTATGCGAGTTACGAGCTTTCGTCCCGCAGTGATATCTGGATTCGTTGCGGTGGGGACCACGAATGGAATTCCGCCGCTTTCGAGAATAGGTGCTGCCGCTAAAGCGTCCGAGGAAACGAGGGTACCAACTGCCACGTCGAAATGCTGGCTCACCACCTTCTCGGCTGCTTCAATCGTCTTAAAAATATCCCAATCTTTGTTCACCAACGTAAATGCGATATTAAGACCTTCTTTGCGGGCTCTTGTGATGGCCGCTTCTGTAATGCAGGCGCCCTCTAGCCCGCAGGTGCAATTGAAATGGCCTATTGTATGATCAGGGTAAATTCCTGCTACCCGAAAAGGTTTCGTGTCAGCAAAACTGGCACCCGACAGGCATAGGGACAGAGCAATGAGTAATGTCTTCATTTCGTCCCCTTCTTTTTGCTGTTCGAGGGAGTGACTCTTGGTGGTCGTCCGCCACGTCCTTTGACCTTTCCTAGGAGACCATGCTTCGTTAGCAGCCGATG
The DNA here is from genome assembly GCA_038325205.1 of Bdellovibrionota bacterium. Taxonomy (GTDB): domain Bacteria; phylum Bdellovibrionota; class FAC87; order UBA2466; family UBA2466; genus JBBQIT01. The sequence goes on along the minus strand of JBBQIT010000131.1, from coordinate 5,366 downwards.
AAAGCTGCTGGGTGACAATCCGAGTCTTTGGCCAGCGTGACGCTGCGAGATGGAATTCTCAAGAGTTTCAACAATGAGTTCTCGAGTAAACTCATTTGCATTTTGTCGGATAGATGAAACCGCGCTTGGTGATCCAAACCCCGTATGATTTACGAAGAATTTCGCGTCTAAGTCGTCGGGGCCAATCGAATTTCCGGATACGGTTGCACAGAGCTGTTCAATGGTATTTTCAAGCTCTCTAATGTTGCCCGGCCACGGGTACCTCCGGAGATAGTCGATAGTCTTCGATTCAAGCGTTTTTTGGATCTGCCCTTGCTTGGTACTTCGTGCGACAAAATAGAGAAGAAGGGGAAGGATGTCTTCTTTTCGAGCTCTCAGTGGTGGAATCTCGATTCTTAGGACATTCAGCCGGTAGTAGAGGTCCAACAGGAACTCACCACTCTTGATTAGAGCTTGAAGATTAGGTTTCGCAGCGACAACGAGTCGAAAGTGAACCGGGATTTCTTTCGTGCTGCCAACTGGCCGAACCGTCTTTTCTTGAAGGACTCTAAGGAGCTTTTGTTGAGCCTTAAGGCTTAGGGTGTGGACTTCATCGAGAAAAACAGTTCCTCTTCCTACCTCTTCAAAAACGCCCTTCTTGTCTCGGCTAGCTCCGGTGAAGGAGTCTTTCTCAATTCCAAATAGCTCAGACTCCATGAGAGTCGCTTCGCCGTTGTAGCTGGCACAATTCACTGCGCGGAAAGGATAGCGGTTCCCTTCATGTAAAGAGCGGGCGACTTTCTCTTTTCCAGTTCCGGACTCCCCAAGAATGAGTACAGTGCTCGTTTCTGAGCGATACTTCTTAACTAATCTGGCGACTGCCGCGAGTTCCGAGGAGGAGCCTACTAAACCGATTGATCCGATTTCCTTTTCACCCTCACTAAGTGTAAAGGTTCCGCATATTCTTTTGTTGTCGCGGTAGAGATCACACCACTTTTTTATAATCTCCAGAAACTGAGTTTCTTTCGTCCCTTTATTTACAAACTCGACGACGCCAGCCTTCCAGCTATTCGCGATCGCATCTCGGGAAAGATCGTTTGAGTAGATGATGATGAATTGACCTGGCCAGGTACCAAGGATTTCCTTCGCCACATCGGAGCCGTCTTGTCTGTCCAACACGTAATCGAGAATGACGAGAGCATATTGGTTCTTTGGATTAGCGAGCAGACGGCGGGCTTTTTCTCCCGATTCTGCCGTATCCACTTGATAGCCTGCCTTCTCAAGAAACCGTTTCGTCAGTTCCAAGAAGAGGGCGTGGTCATCAACTAAGAGTAAACGAGCCGACATCAAAACTCCTTCGGCGAGCCATTCATTGGCATTCGCGAAAGGTGTATAGAGCAAGGACCGATCCAGCGGCGGAGCGGGCTGGTTGTTTCCGAATTCAACATACTGAATTCAATATGAAATCCTCCGAAAAGTCCGCGCTCTGATGGGCTGTGTTTTATCCAAAATTGGGCTCCGCTACCGTTCCAGCTGGAACAGTTGGAACAATTAAATCGGGATGGCGATCGCGTAAGCTCTTAATGATTTGGAGAGTTTTTCTTTCTGGCGAGCTTCGAAAAACTGGAACAATTAGCGCGTGGAAAAGTGCCAGAATCCGGCATAAACAGGCCTTTTAACGAGGGATTTTCCCTACTGTTCCACCCGGAACAGTAACGATGTTTTGGCCACCAAAACGGGTCTAACCGTTCCGGTGTTCCAGTATTCCGGTTTGCGAACAGAATCTAAGTCTTTCGAATTCCAATCGATCATCGAAATAATTGTTCCGCGCGGAGCAGTAGCAAAGAGATTCGTCCCGCACACCGTTTCGTAAAGTTGAACAACTCTGCTTCGTTACCCACCCCGTGCCAACTGGCACAACAAGTGAATTATCGATCCTCCAAATCAACACGGAATCGGAGGTTCATATGGAAAAGATTCTTTATCAGAAAATCAAGTTCTCTTTCTTTGATTGGTGCTCGTTTCTAAGTATCGACGAGTGCGCCTCAAACCCAGAACTCATTAACGCCATCGAGCAGGTGGAAAGTCTGCTCTTCACTGCAACGGAGTAGCCATGAACGAGGAACTAGAAATGTTTGAATCAATAGAGATGCATGTGGAACGAATCCTCGCGCAGGTTTCAGAAGGCGAGAGAAAACATAATCCGGCATTGCCCAAATACGAACAGAGGATGCAACGCTTTCTTGAACGCTTGCGCGAAATTATCTCAGAAAAAGAGAGCGAGTCTAGCCAAGACTCGGAGGTCAAAGATGCGAATGTTTAATTCATTTAGGAAAAAGTGGAACGACGAGTTCGAACGGCATCACATGACCGACACTTTACAAGTTTATTTCGTGGCTTTCGTTTGGATCGTCGTTTTCGTAATTCTTTTTTCGACCCAGGGTTGCGCGGAGAAACCGGAAGATAAGGTAGCCGCAAAAACCGAAAACCTTCAGGATCTGGTGATTCAGGAGGCTACGAAGCTTCCTTCCTCGCAATACCTGGCGGTCAATCGACTGGTCTTTGCCCGTGGTGGCCGGATGATCACTCAGGGCACCGATCTGAGAATCGAAGCGAACGAAGTTCTTTCTGACGATGGAGTTATTGAGCCATTTGGTACTGACAGCATCGGTATGCCAGGAACTCCCGGACGAAGCGGGGGCAACATCACGATTCGAGCGAAGTCCGGACGTGGAACTCTTTTCATTTATGGTCGAGGGCAAAATGGTGGACCGGGCATTAACGGCCTTCCTGGGGTTACTGGAAAGCCGGGCCAACCGGGAAAGTACGCTCTTAGTACCCATGAGAAAGTCGATGTCGTCTGCAACTGCGGCAATCTAGCGCGCAATCTCAAGCAACAGATCAAAAACGGCAACATCTTCGAAGTCATCTTCGCGCAACAGCAGTTCCTCATGCAGCGCATGATGCATCGTTGCATTTCGGAAACGGGCGACGGTCTACCGGGTCAACAAGGGACAATCGGAAGTAACGGTGGCAACGGAGGGGCGGGCGGAGACTCAGCGAGCGTTTATGTCGAGCTGGAGAACGCCTCTGGACTTCAAATCAAGGCTTATCCAATCCCTGGACAAGGGGGCGCCGGAGGGGCTGGCGGCCAGGGAGGGGATGGAGGACGGGGCGGCGCGCCCGGCGATCATAATCTCGATTACTTCGGGAATTGCCGGGACGCCGCCCAAGGTCCGAACGGGTCTCGGGGAGACAAGGGGCAACCCGGTCTCCAAGGTGGCTCGGGAAACGCTCTTCCTATGTGCATAAAACTCGGAAGCACCGCCTTCGGTGATTGCGACAAATTCAATTCTAAATCAGGAGGAAACCAATGAAACAGATCACACTCGCGAGCCTTTGCCTTGCCTGCCTATTCGCTCTGGGTGCTTGTACCGCTCCCGAAAAGACGGAACAAGCGGCGGTAAAACCGGAAGTTAAGCCTCAAACCCAGGAGAATCGGAAACTCGAACGTATGGAGCGCGACTTCTTCGATCATGGTGGTTCGTTTAAATAAGGGGGAAAAATGAGTAACAGAAAAATGTATCTCTTGATGTTCGCCTTTTTCTATCTCGCCATGCCGGCGATTGGATATGGCAGCGTCGAATCCACGTTAACCAGCATTCAGACACGGCTCATTACAACGGTGCTGCCTCTTGCGGCGATTCTGGGACTCGTTTTCGCGGGTCTTTCTTTCGTCGCAGGTTCGCCCAATGCAAAGGGCCGTCTGATGTTGGCCATCATGGGGGCGGTGGTGGGATTCGGGGCTCCCAGCATCATGGAGTTCATTCGTTCAATGGTTCATTAAGGGGATTGGGATGCGGACCACTAGTGTCAGTAAGTGCCTGGACCGAAAGCTCGTCTTGTTTGGCTTTGAAGTGTTGGATCTTCTAGCCGTGTTTCTGCTGCTTTCGGTGCTCAATTTCGTATTTGGGCAACTGCCTTTCAAATGGCTGTTTGTCTGGGCACCTTCTGTCTCTTTGGCCTGTGTTCTGCGATGGGGAAAAAGGGGGAAACCAGATAAGTATCTGGTCCATTGGATTCGCTTTCAGATCAAACCCGGCGTCTACAATGCTTTCCCCGAAGTCCTTCATCCCGAGGTGGTTCCCCGTATGTCGCGTGGGGATTGTCGCGAACAAAATGGTTAAGCGGTTTCAAATGAAAATGGAGAAAAACTAATGCAAGCGGCACGAACAATCTACCTACTCAGTATAGCCTTTCTTACTTGTTGCCTCCTTCCAAGCTGTGCTGAAAAAACGGAACAACCCAAGCAAGAAATTTCCGAAGGACTATTCAGCGCTGTCGCAGAAACTTTACCGGAACCCAATAAATATCGAATTCAGCTCAAGTGGGGAACGGAAAGTTCTCCGCAGCTTTGGCTTCTGGATCGGTACGAGATTGGTCAAAAGGAAAAAGTGCGCGAGACCATCGTTATTGACGGGAAGCTGCGCGAATTTGTGGATTCGGAAATCGAATCCGGAAAGCAGTACACGTACTACCTTATCGCTAAAGAGCCCTTCAAATTCGGTCTCAAAGCCGAAGTCAAAGTTCCAAAGGACATGGAGTTGAAAGGCGAGGTTCACAACCCGAATTTCACCGGGATCAATCGTCTGTACTTAAGAGATGGGGCCAAAATAATCACGGAAGGCGCCAACCTAAATATCGAAGTGAATGAGTTAAACGTCGAAAGGGGAATTATTGAAACCTTCCCCCTATCCCCGAAAGCGCAGCCCAATAACAACGGCCGCTCGGGAGGAACGGTCACGGTGAAAGCAGCAAAAGCTCACGGAGCGCTTCAGATCATTGCCCATGGCGAAAGCGGAGGCGTCGGCACAGACGGACCCAACGGTCGTGATGGCGCTCAAGGAGTCCAGGGCGTCCCAGGACTCTACGAAGTAAAACCCAATGAACAACTTCCAGTTCAAAAAAATGCAGACGAACGCGTGCGTCTGAAAAACTACTATTCCACAAAGACCTACGACTCCATCTCGGCGAGTTGGAACCTTTGGTTCTACTGCGCGCAACAAACGGCGGATGGAGCAAAAGGCCTGCGCGGAGAAGAAGGCCATGACGGCATGAACGGCGGTCGTGGAGGCGATAGCTCTCGTGTGTTTGTGCAGATAAAAACAGGACCTGACTTTTCCGTGGATGTGATTTCGGAGCCAGGACAAGGAGCTATCGGAGGCAGAGGGGGCAATGGCGGGAAAGGCGGAGCGGGAGGTCTTGCTGGGGTCCGCGACAATGGCCACTTATGTCGCGAAGCGCAGAACGGACCGAGCGGAGAAGATGCTCTTGCAGGTAGACCTGGGACATTCGGCGATAAAGGCATCCGACAGCCAGTCTGTATA
>JBBQIT010000130.1:0-9326 GCA_038325205.1 Bdellovibrionota bacterium | reverse complement strand
GCAGGAGCTGTTGCAGCGACAGCACTTCAGATCCAGTTGCCTCAGGAAGAATCGACGAGAAACATCCTCTTTCAACGGGTTGACGAGCATCTGAACAAGATGAACGACAAAACTCGTTTGGAGCAGCTTTTAAGCGAAGTGAGCGAGCCCATGGTTAAAACTCGCATCGTTGCGAGATTAGCAGCGCTTTCTCCCGGAGTAGAAAGTTCAGAAATTCCGCTTCCTGCCTCCAATGTAGTGAGCGGAACTGAAGCTCCTGGTAAAGTGACTTTGTCAGCGGGCGCTTCGGGCCAAAGGTTAAATATCGGAGTGGTCCTTCCTTTGACCGGTCGTTACGCCCCTTACGGAAGAAAAGCTCTCGATGGTATTTTACTTGCTTCCAAAGTTTTTGCTCCTGATGCTAATGCGGGATTTCGTTTATTCATCAAAGACACCGGTTCTAATCCCCTGGTGGCCCAAAACGCGGTAGACGAATTGGTACAAAACAATAACGTTATTGCGATTATCGGTCCTTTAAATTGGAAAGAGTCACTTTCTGTTGCTGATAGAGCGCAGCAATTAAGTGTTCTAAACCTCTCCTTAACGACGAAAGAAGGAATCTCTCAACGAGGTCCGTACCTTTTTCAAAATGCACTGACTCCGCGAGTTCAGTTAGATAGTTTGGTCCGCTACTGTATCGCTGAGAAACAACTTCGCCGTTTCGCAATCCTTGCTCCCAACAATGCCTTTGGTCACGACATGACCAAACAGTTTTGGGACCTCGTAGATAAATATGGGGGAAAGGTCGTCGACCATAGAATGTATCCTCCGGAAGACAAAGATTTTCAGAGTGAGATCCGCGAACTCACGGGGTTGGCTGATCCAAGATTGCGGCGCCTCGAACAATCCAAGCTTGCCGACTACTTGAAAGATCAAAAGACAAAGACGGGTAAAGATCTCAAAACGCAATTACCAGCCATCGTCGATTTCGACGCCCTTTTTATTCCCGACAGTCCCAAGACAGTTTCGCAAATTGCACCTAGCTTGGCTTATTTTGACGTCACGGGGATCTCTCTTCTGGGAACGACAGAATGGAATACCGATCAGCTTTTTGCTCGCGGGGGAAAATACGTCGAAGGAGCTATTTTTCCGGCTGGTCTTAACTTAAACAGCAAAAACGCACTCACCCAAAACTTCATCAAAGCGTATACGAGCTCGTACAATACAGCTCCCGATCTTCTGGCCGCCCAAGCTTATGAAGCGATGCAATTGATAGCTTCGGCCATTCAGACTTCAGGATCCTCCGACAGAAACCAGGTCGTAAACCAACTGGCTTCGATGAAAGATTTTGAAACTCCCTTGGGAAAAGTCACTTTCGATTCCGATCGCATTGCGAATCGCCGCTTGCCCATTCTCACTCTCGAGAGTGGTGGTTCGGTCACCGAGCACTAAAAACCAGTCGAAGCAACCGCGTTAAATTTGACATTTTGTCGTCGATTTGCGCCCGCAGGCTTTGTTGCAGCAGCCTGGGGGAAATGTTAATATAGGTTACTGGTTGTTATCTCATTTATAAAAATTCCTGAACAATAAGCTGGAACTAAGAAGCTGTTTTTTGTGCACTGCCGCAAGAAAGCGTCTTCTAGCCCCAACGGCTAGAACGAAATAGTGGATATAGTTCCTAAAACTTCGAGTCCTGTTCGCCCCTTTATCGACACGGCCGGAAGATAAGATTCTTCTGCCAATAAGGAGCCCGATCCATGAAAAAGAAAGATCTGACGCGTTTCGGAGAGCTCTTGCGTGAAGAGAAATCTCGCCTTCTCAATCACAATGAGAAAAAGGTCGAGGAAATGACGCTAAGCACCGACGATCTCGCGGATGAAGTGGATCTGGCATCGGTAGAACTCAACCAAAGTGTGGCGTTGAGACTTCGCGATCGCGAACGAACCCTCCTAATGAAGATCGAAGAGGCGCTAGCCAAGATCGAGAGTGGCACCTACGGCATGTGCGATGTTTGTGAGGAGCCGATCGAGGTCAAGCGTCTCGAAGCCCGGCCCGTCGCTGATCTTTGCATCCGCTGCAAAGAGGCCCAAGAACAAGAAGAAAAAATCTACGCTTAGACGTAGCCCAAACTCCAATTATCCTCAATTGCGCACAATGATAAGACGGATGGTGGTCCCATCGGTGGGAGATACGTGTGTTACCCGCTGAAATCACTTAGAAAAATTCGCAAAAAGAAAAGCTAAATCCCCCTCAAGCAATCCTAACAAAACTCCGAATAATTAATTGGATCTAGCATTACTCCCTTAACCATACCCAAGGACTTATCATGCCTAACGAGTTCTCTGAAAATGAAGAACTTGTCATCCCAGATGAGATTCCGCTCTTGCCCATACGGGACGTGGTGGTTTACCCGTATATGATTTTGCCGCTCTTTGTAGGAAGAGAACCTTCCATCAAAGCGGTAAATGAGGCTTTAGCCAGAGATCGTCTCATCTTCCTCGCAGCACAAAAAGAGATTACCGACGAGAATCCGGATCCCGACACCATCTACTCTATCGGAACAGTCGCGATGATTATGCGAATGCGAAAGCTCCCCGATGGTCGGATCAAGATTCTTGTCCAAGGATTAATGAAAGGGACTGTCCTGAGTTACTCTCAGGAAAAACCTTTCTTTCTCGCGAAGATAAAGCAGATCAAAGAAAAGCCTGCGACTAGAGAAGATGTCACAGTCGAAGCGATGATGCGCACGGTTAAGGAACAACTAGAGAAAGTGATTTCTCTAGGCCGTATGCTCAGCCCAGACATCCTGATGGTGGTTGATGATATCAACGACGCTGGACGCCTGGCTGACCTTGTAGCTTCCAACCTCGGTTTAAAAGTAACCGAAGCTCAAGACATCCTAGAGCTCTTTGATCCCGTAGACAGACTCAAGAAGGTAAATGAGATCCTCGTTAAGGAATTGGAAATCCTAGCGATGCAAGCGCGTATCCGCTCGCAAGCTCGTGATGAGATGACCAAATCCCAAAGAGAATACTTCCTTCGCGAACAAATCCGAGCCATTAAAACGGAACTCGGTGATACGGAATCCAAAAGCGAAGAAATTTCGGAGCTCAGGAATAAAATCGAGGCAGCCAAAATGCCCGAGGAAATTCATGAGGAAGCCATTAAGCAAGTGGGACGCTTGGAGCGCATGCACCAAGACGCCAGCGAAGCTACGATCGTAAGAACGTACTTAGACTGGCTGATCGATATCCCATGGAGCAAGCAAACCGAAGATACTCTTAATCTCGACGACGCTCAGAAGATCCTAGATACCGACCACTTCGATCTTAAAAAGATCAAAGAACGTATCCTGGAATTCCTGGCCGTCCGAAAGCTCAAGCCCAAGATGAAGGGCCCGATTCTCTGCTTCGTAGGACCTCCAGGCGTCGGTAAAACGAGCTTGGGTAAGTCTATCGCCCGCGCGATGGGAAGAAAGTTCATTCGCATCTCGTTAGGCGGCATCCGTGATGAAGCGGACGTTCGTGGACATCGACGTACCTACGTCGGCGCCATGCCCGGCCGAATCATTCAAGGCTTGAAGCAGGCTGGTTCTTGTAATCCTATCTTCATGCTCGATGAGATCGATAAATTAGGCTCTGACTTCAGAGGCGATCCAGCCGCAGCGTTGCTCGAGGTCTTAGACCCCGAACAAAACTTCAGCTTCCGCGATCATTACATGAACCTTCCGTTCGATCTTTCGAACGTAATGTTTGTCGCGACCGCGAACTTGATGGATACCGTCCCTTCGGCTCTCAGAGACCGAATGGAAGTCATCCAGCTCGCCGGATACAGCCAAGAAGAGAAGCTTGCGATCACGACTAAGTTCCTAATCCCGAAGCAAATTGAAGACAACGGCTTAACCACCGCTGACATCGAAATCAGCGAGACTGCGGTTAACCGAATCGTCACTCAATATACTCAGGAAGCCGGACTTCGTAATCTAGAGCGCAACATCGCAGCAGTTTGCCGCAAGGTTGCTAGAAAGATAGCCAGCGTCGAGACCCGACCGGAAAAAACGATCGTGACCGGAGCTGCTATTCCCAAATATCTAGGACCGCCTCGCCATATCCCAGAAGAAGAAAGAGATCACGACGAAATCGGAGTGGTCACTGGACTCGCCTGGACTCAGTTTGGCGGCGAAATCCTCAACATCGAAGTTACGATGATGAAGAAAATGGGCGGCGGACTCATTCTAACGGGCTCTCTTGGTGACGTGATGAAAGAGTCGGCACATGCCGCTCTAAGCTTCGCGCGCAGCAAAGCGGCTATGTTGGGAATCGATGAGAAAGTCTTCAGTCGCTACGAGATCCACGTTCACGTGCCTCAGGGCGCTACTCCAAAAGACGGTCCTTCGGCTGGCGTTACCTTGGCCACAGCAATCATTAGCTTGCTCACAGGCAACCCTGTTCGAAAAGACATCGCCATGACAGGAGAAGTCACTCTGCGAGGCAAAGTACTTCCGATTGGCGGTCTGAAAGAGAAGACGCTGGCAGCCTTACGACACGGCATCAAGACCCTCATTGTTCCGTTTCGTAATGCGAAGGACCTCGACGAGATACCAAAGGAGCTCCGCAAGAAGTTGAAGTTCCATCTTGCGAAAGATCTTTCGGATGTTCTAAAAAACGCTCTCGTCAACGACCCGACCGAATGGGCAAAACAGCTCAAAGGCGGCAGAGGACCTTCCAACGACAACATGTTGGATGATTCTTCGACGATTACGAGAAGCGCTAAGTCCGTAGATCGCGCAGCATAAAACAAACCTTTTAAAGAAGCCCTCTCCGAGATTCGGAGGGGGCTTTTTTTTGTCCGCCCTTTTACTCGCTGCATTAGCTTTATCGTCGATAACGCGCCCCGCATCCTCCTTTGTTAACAAATGTTTACCCTTTCGTGAACTCAACCAAAAGGCCGATTGAAACGATTTCAAGATCTGAGATTGGTGAGGGATGGGGCCCGTTTGACTTAAACGGGATAATTGGGTTTTGGGGGTATCAATGACATTCAGTCGTGTTCTTTCTTGGGGAAGCCTTGCCTTCTTGGTCGTCTCTTCTCTCGCTATCAGTATGGAAATCGATCCGGCGGTGATCAAAGCGCTGCGTGCGAACTCTAACGACAAAATCCTGTCGGTAATCGTTAACCTGGACGGCCAGCTCGATCTAAATTCGATGAAGCACTTCACGGGTACCGAAGCTCAAAAAGGCAAAGAGATAGCCAAACAATTGGAAGCTTTCAATAGCTCGAGCTCTTCCCCCCTCCTCAAATTTTTTAAGACAGCGAATCTGTCCGGTCTCAAAGAGATTACTCCTATCTGGATTACTAACTCAGTTCGCATTCGGGGAACGAGCGATGTCATTCAAAAGCTTTTATCGATGAACAGTCTGGAGAGCATCGTGATGGATGCCCCAAAGCCTGTCAGCGAATTTGACGACAAACCAGCGGGTACGCTTGAACCGAAGAGTGCCTTACCAAAGAGCCTGAATGGCGAGACGGAAGCTCCAGCTAAAGTCTCTTGGGGCTCGACAAAGGTTCGTGCTCCCGAACTTTGGGCGCAGGGAATCACGGGTAAAGGAATTACTGTCGCTATGATCGATAGCGGCGCCAATCTTAAACATCCCGATCTGATTCCAAATCTTTGGCAAAATGTCGGAGAAACCGGATTAGATGCGAATGGCAAAGATCGCGCTACTAACGGTGTCGATGACGATAACAACGGCTACATAGATGATGTCGTCGGCTGGAACTTCGAAGGTAAGAACAATGACCCCACTGATAAAGAGGGTCACGGCTCGCAAACGGCTGGAATTGTCGGTGGCATGGGTGCCGGTGGAACACAAACGGGTGTGGCTCCTGGTGTGAAGCTCATGATCATTCGTTCTTGCTGCGATGCCGGAACTCAGATTTTTGAATCAAATACCTGGGAAGCCATGCAGTACGCCATCAAAAATGGCGCGCGAGTCATCAGCATGTCTCTTAGCGTGAAACATCCTTCCAATCCCAGCTACGCCAAATGGCGACGAGCGGGTGAAGTGATGTTGGCAGCGGGTGTAGTCCATGTGAACTCTGCCGGTAATCGCGGCTCTGACTTCACTCCTCACAACGTAGGCGCTCCGGCCTCCAATCCTCCAGCGTGGGCTTATCCCAAGCAGGTTAACTTAACCGGATTGACGTCGATGATTACCATTGGCGCGACGGATGAATCAGACAAGCTTCGTTACTACTCGAGCGTCGGCCCCGTAACTTGGGAAGACATTGTGGAGTACAAAGACTTTGCTTACACCGGCGGCAAGTCTGGCCTTGTCCGGCCCGATGTTTGCGGACCTAGCGAAGTGCCAAGTCTATCGATGACAGGCGCAACGTACACGGCAAGCTTTGGCGGAACTTCTTCGGCGACACCAAACGTCGCGGGTGTGGTCGCCTTACTCTTATCGGCAAAACCAAATCTCACGGTGGCGCAAGTCACCGAGACGCTCCAGATGAGCGCGGTTCAAGTCGAAAACTCGTTCAACAATAAGTGTGGTGCTGGCCGCGTGGACGCCGTCGCAGCGGTGGAATACGCGAAGGCAAAATTCTAGTCTATCCGATTCTTGGCCGCGTAGGCCTATCTTGGATTGGTGCCCGCAAGACGCAACGTTTTGCGGGCACCATTTTTTTTAAAGTAGGTGGACTCTTTTTGCTGCAGATGAGATTGCGCAGCAAGTAGTTTACCATTCTAACCACTCTGATTTTTCCTCTGAGTAAAAAATTTTAGCGCTATAGTTGACACAATGAATCATCCGGAGCATGAACCCACTATCGAGGGCTTCAGCTCGCACACGCGCGCTGAAAAACAACAGGAGTAGTGTATGAAGCGAATCATCGGTACGTTGAGCGGACTGTTATTTTCAATGGCGGCTTTTGGAGGAACTACATCGATCACCAAAAGCGCGACGGTAAAACATGCCGCGGAATACCTTACATTAACGGCGACAGTAAATGCGAAATGCTACGACACAGCCAAAGCTGCCGGAGAAGGGGCGAATGTTCTCGTAAATCAAATTAAAGATATCGCCGACAAAGCGATAAAAGCGGAAGCGGCGACTAGCGTCAAACTTCCTGTCTCGGGACCTAACCCAGAAGTCGACGGTGGAGAAATCGATTGGGACGCCCCTACTAAGGCGAACTCGAACACTGGAGAGACCGATCGCTGTGGCGGATGGAAAACTAACTACACGGTCACTATCAACTTAGCGACTACCGAAGCGATTAAAAACTTGCGAGCCAGCATTCTCGACGTCCAAAAGGCCAATCGAGACAACGCTTCGGCGGCGAAAGCCGGAAGCTGGGCTATTGTTTCCAAAGCAGTTCCCCATCTCACGCCAGAAACCCGCTCTGCTAACGAAGAAGCTGCTGAAGCCAAAGCTTTCACGTTGGTAAATAAACAGCTCGCTAGCATCCGAAAGGCCTGTGGCGAGATCAGAGACGTGAAGTACAGCTCGGTCAGTGTGATGCCCCAGCAAGCACAGCCTCGCTTTGAAGCCCGCGCCATGTCGATGGCGCCTAGTGAGGGCGCTGATAACACTCAAGAGGTGGAACTCACGTTGAAACAGGTTCCCGTGACGGTCACGGTCACCGTGGAATACGCATTCGAAAGCGGACTCGTTGGAGAGTGTAAGATTCCTAGTTCCAAGTAACTTTTCTTTTTATAAGATTTAGCCCGCTTTCTTTCGATCGTTGAACGAAGGGAAGCGGGCTTTTAGTTAAATTGTGTCGCGTTTCACGCGACACAATTTATCCTGAGGGCGAAGCCCGAAGGATCCCGTTGTATCAAGGACAGTCCGTTCGACCGAAGATTCCGAAAGCGACCCATAGCACTAACTTGAAAAACCCCACTTCGGCGTTCGAAACAAAGTCCACGCTGAGATCTCCTTGGCTCCAGCTCTAGCCAAAACCTTTGCGCAATGATTAAGCGTCGACCCAGTAGTTAAAACGTCATCGATAAGAAGCACTCGAGAGGGAATGGCTACCTTTTCATTCCAATATAAACTTCGTCTTAGATTCTTAAGTCGCTGAGCCCGCGAAAGCCCGGCTTGAGAATTGGTAGCTCGCGATTTCAGAAGGCCATTTACCAAGACTGGTTCTCCCGTGTGCCGAGAGATCCATCGCGCGACCTCTTCCGATTGGTTGAACCCCCGCTCAAGTTGCTTCCGGTAAAAGATAGGAACCGGAATCAAGGTACTGGTTGGACAAAAGCCCCTTTCAAATTGCTTTTGAAAAAGTAGCTTCAGCGTCACCGCCACATCCCGCCGTCGGCCGTACTTCACTCGATGCCACAAGACTAAGACTTCAGGAGTCAGCCACCACAATGATCGAATCCGAAATAACTCTCGTGCCATCCGAGTTTTGCAACTTCCACAACGACCAATGTTCTCACTCGTAGGTTCCGCACAGCGAATACAGAACGGAGGTTTTAGGATGGGCAATTCTAAACATGGTTCACACGCATTTCCCGTTTCAATCGCGCGGTGACAACCCGCGCACTGAGGCGAAAAACAGGTCGAAAGACACCGATCAAACAGCTCGATTCCGTGTTCGGTTACAGACTTAATGAATGAAGCTCCGGACATCTTAAGTTCCACGCTTCCTGCAAATGACTGGTTTCGATCTCACTGCCTTCGCTGAGGTCGGCGATAGTTCGCCCGACTTTCAATAGTTTCTGTAACGCTCGAAAGCTCAGGCGCCCTCGTTCTCTAACCTCAGAGAACCAAGTCTGGGCTTTGGAGTCTAATTTCAAAATCTCCTTTTCAAAGTCTAGTACGACATCGCCATTTAAAATTCCTGGGCCATACCTTTCCTGTTGCCGCTGTTGTGCCGCCACGATCGAGGCCCGGTAAGTAAAATGCTTTGGAGTCTGTAAATCATTCCCAGATGCGGGAGCGGAAAGGACTGAACCCAAATCGAAACGATCTAAGATCGCTCCCGAGATTCGCTTCCGATAGGCGGAAACCTTTTCCCAGGCGCAACCACATTTTCTTTGAGTGCTGAGCGCAAAGCCACAAGGACACGGGTTCATCGCAGCGATAAGAAGAAATCGAGCCGGAAGAGAAAGCGAGTGGCCCACTCGATTGAGATGGATCATTCCGGACTGCATAGGCTCGCGAAGTCCTTCGATCACATCTCTGCGATACTCCGGAAACTCGTCCAGAAAGAGAACTCCATAGTGCGCCAGAGTCACTTCGCCCGGAACTACCACGCCTGATCCCCCTCCCAATAGTCCGGCCGCTGAAATGGAATGGTGAGGCGCACGAAAAGGACGACGTGTGGCTCTGTCC
>JBBQIT010000129.1:0-9372 GCA_038325205.1 Bdellovibrionota bacterium | reverse complement strand
TTTATGGTGAACCGGCAGCTCTTGAATTCGGGAGCTGCCAATTTCACCTCCAAGGAAGCGGCCGAGAAGTCGCCGCTAGCCTTGAAGCTTTTCGAGGTTCCCGGAGTTACCGCCGTGATGATTGGAACTCAGTTCGTAACGATCACCAAGGGCGAGAACGGGGATTGGGACGTGCTTGCCGAAAAAGTTCCCCAGACGATGGAAGCCCATCTGAATTCGGGCGACCTTACGGTCAGCGCCGACTGGAAAGACGAGCACAGCCACGTGTCAGGACAAGATGTTGAAATTGAGAATCGAATTCGTCGTGTCCTCGACGCAGACATTCGCCCCGCAGTCGCCATGGACGGAGGAGACATTACTTTCTCTCGTTATGAAAATGGGATTGTTTATCTTCATTTACAAGGAGCTTGCAGCTCTTGCCCCAGCTCGGCCGCGACCCTAAAAATGGGTGTGGAAGGCCGCTTGAGAGATCAAATCCCCGAAGTTAGAGAAGTGGTTCAGATTTAGGTCGGAAGTAATATTTCACGAGCGAAAATCCAAGAGCTATCATCAGTAGTGTCCAGACGAAGGGAAACATTCGTCCCGCGGACGCCGGTTTATGAACCGCGGCGCAACCAAAAGCTCCGTGTTCAAATTCATTGCGTGGATACAAATAGGTGATGCCATCCCGATCATCTTGCGTAAGGACAGCGATGGTTTTGTTAGCAATGCTGTAATACATCAACGCATCGACTTCACTGCTATGCCCGAGACCAAGAAGATGTCCGATCTCGTGAGCCAAGATCAAATCTAAAACACCACTCGCGAAATTATTAATTTCAGCTCCGGTACCTGCTTGAGCGTTTAAGATCACGGCTCCGTAACTGAGTGGATTACTGCTTCCCAATTTCGTCGCTGCAGGAACTCCTGAAGGATCCACGGAAAGATCCGTTCCAAAAGTCGTGTCACACAAAATAAGAGGGGCATCCGTTGCCGTGCCAGCTAAGAAAGTCGCTGCCGTGGTCGTCGAGTCGGTAGTCGATCGGGTCAGGGTAAGACTTGCGGTTGCGATTCCATTCCAAGCCGTGATGGCAGAATCTACAGCATCATCCAAGACCGCAGCCGAAATCGGACATCCGGTTGGATTAACGTGAATGACCAGATCGCGAGTCTGCCATCCTTGAAGTCCCGTGCCCCCCAATGTCCATGCGGAGCCAACAAGACTCGTGGTGAGAGCGAGCAAACAAAAAAGTCGTCTCATAGTTTTACTCCCAATGAAGCAGAAGCATGATAGGTGCGGCGAGTGCGGCTCATAATGTCCAAAATGTAAGCATCGAGATTCAACGAAAAGTGGTGAGACAATAAAACTTCGAGGGCGACATTCACCGTTCCCGTAAAGGATAGATTCATTCCGCTAGGCGCTCCAAAGTCGGAGTAGCTACTTCCATTGTTAAGACGAACCGTTCCTCCCGAACCGTAAAAAAGTTCGGAGTACATTCCGGGCCCTAGACGTAGTGAGAGAAAGGAAAGAAGCGGCACCGAGAGATCAAGACTGAGCTGCATCGGAAAAATCATCGTCGAGCCGTCTACATTGGTGCGCCAAGGAAGGACGAACCCCAAGGAGGGCTCGAAGTAAAAACGTTTCCCCAAACTAATTCCGGGCCGAAAGCGCAGAAATCCCGAAATGCTTGCCACTTCCGACTTATAAGCCGAAGGAGCGCTCAATCTCTGTGAGATATTGTTGGCAAAAACACCTGCATCGATGGCGAAATAACCATGCGCGCCATTTTCTGCGCCTATTGCTGTAGTTGTGAAAACAAGCACGAGCGAAAAGAATAACGCTCGAAAAGTCGATCCCATCAAACTCCCCCCAAACCCGGGAATGAATATAACCTGAGTCGTAAGCAATCGAAAACCGAAGATTGTGACTTGATGAGTCAAAAACCCCGTCCAATCTCTGATAAAATAGATACGATTCGCCTGCTTACCTGCACAACTATTTATCAGACAGCCTTGGGAGGCATCATGACGAGATTGGGACAACTCCGCTGGTTACACGTAGCCCTGCTGATTACGGTATTTTCTACTTTCACCACCACAGTTGCTAAAGCCGAAGAGCCAGGCGACGACGCTCCTTATGCCCAAGAATCCGACGCTCCAGCGCCAGATGAAGTTCCTCCTCCTGCTGCCAAACCGGCTAAGCCTTCCAAAAAACGGGATGCGAGCAAGGAGCGAAAATATTTTATTCCGGATACCAAACGAAGCGATGCGGGAATCTTTCACGTCGCTTTCGTCGCCGGCGGAAACTTCTACATTGAGCCTCGATTGACGACTGGCTCTTTACCAACCGGTGATTATTTTAAAGACTTCGGCTTTGGTGGCGGAGTGGTTTTTGATTACGACTATTCGGAGATGTCAGAGAATATCCCTTTAGCGCTTCGCGGATTCTTTGGTTACAAATACATCCTTAGCTCGGTGCACGTATTCACTTTCGACGGTGTCGTTCGTTATATGATCAAGGTTTCTGATGCTTCAAGCTTCGGCATCGGAGTGGGAATTAGTAATGCGGTTTGGTATCGCGCCGTAACCGATACTTCTCCCAAGCAATCGGTCACTTTCCTGCCCTCGGCGATCTTCTCGGCAGGCTTTGACTTCACTCCCTTCACGGTCGACTTGAAATGGTTGATCAACCGTATTGGATCCAATAATACGATCATGGGCTGGGAATTGTATTTCGGATTTAGGCTTTAGAGAATCTGAGCAACGTCTCGATCAGCATCTTATTGGGAACGGGCTTGTACAGATAATCCTGCGCCCCACTGGATAACGCTTCCAATAGTATCTTTTCTTCTTTCACTCCGCTCACCACCACAAATTTCGGGTGGGGCGGTGGGCCCGCGATAATTTGCTTAATCACCTCAATACCTGACATCCCGGGCATCACCACATCGATAACTACCAGGTCGGGGCCATAGTTTTTGATAGCTTTGACCGCACTGGGGCCATCCGCCAGCTTGGCTAATATCTCGAAATCGTTCTTAAGTATCTCGGCATACTCTTCCCGAATCTCCTCGAGGTCGTCGACAATGATGATAGTTGGTTTCATGCGCTAATTTTGCTACTGTCCCGCCATGCTAAAAGTCCATGTGGCGGTCCGTATTGCCGTATGTTTTCTTTTCGTTTTTCTACCGCTGCAAAGCATGGATGAATGGTTTTACGACCGGTTCTTCCAGCTGCGAGGATATTATCATGAACAGCCATCGCCGTTCGTGCTCATCCGAATCAATCCCACCACATTATCTCTTTCCCCTCATCGAGAGAAGTATCATTTTCCAAATAGCGACGCCCTTCCCTCGCGGCGCAATCAAAATATCTGGCACCAGGAATTCTACGAGAGTTTATTAGATACGATCGAACAGAAAAAGCCCCAGCTCATCGTGTTTACGACCTACTTCGATGGGGTTGATCATCCCAATATGAGCTATCGGCCCCCGGCCAATGTGCTTTTCTCGGCCTATCTCAACGAAGAGTTTAAGTTGATTCCTCCGCCCCCTCCCTTGGGATTTGGGGATAACTATGGCTTTGTGAATGTGTTCCCCGATCCCGACAATATTGTCCGGCGAACTAATCTCGTCTACTCGTCGGGCGCCTCCTTAGGGGTACTGGCCTATCATCAATTTAACGCGGAACCCATCAAACGAAATTTGTTAGATCCGCTATTCATCGACTATCGCGGCCCTTCGGGAAGTTACCCCAGTTACGACGTCCTCGATGTTTTAGAAGGTAAGATCCCGATGGAGGCATTTGAAGACAAGATAGTCCTCATCGCCCGAGAGGGAGGCCGACACTGGGATTATGAGACTCCACTCGGAAAAATGTCGCGGATGGAGATCCAAGCGAACATCATGGATACTTTCCTCAATCACCGAGAGATTCGAATCCTTCCCAGAATCGTGACCCGGATCGTGGCCGCAGCGGCCGTTATCTCATCGGTCTTAATCATTTTGTATTTCCCTCTAACGCTCGCGTGGCTGTTTTTACTTTTGCAGTCCGTTCTTATTCTCTTACTGGCACTCTTTTTCTTCTCTTTCCCCAAGATCTGGGCGGGGGTTGCCAATCCGGTATTCTGTATTTTCGCGACCCATCTATTGATGCTTGGCTATAAATTAAGCCGCCAAGAAGAGCAGCAATGGAAGATTCAACAAGAAGCGGAATACCTGAAGGAGATGGACCAGTTCAAAAACAATTTCATCTCGCTATTTAGTCACGATTTAAAAACCCCCATTGCCAAGATTAAAGCCATCACCGATCGCCTGCTCACCGATCACCCGAATTTGAACGAAGAGGTAAAGACATCGTTACGGGCCTTGGATCGAACCAACGGGGAGCTAGCGCGTTTCATTTCCGACATTCTAAAAGTGACCAAAATGGAGTCGATGCGCCTTGAGCCTTCGAAAGAGGTCATTGATCTGAATCGATTAGTAGAAGAAGCGGTCCATCGGCTTAAGTTCTTAGCGGACGAAAAGCAGATCAAGATCGTAATGGATCTAGAACCTCTCTTTTCGATGGAAGGCGATCAGCATCTGATCCAGGAAGTGATCACCAATTTGGTGGAGAACGCTATTAAGTATAGCCCTCCCGCCAAACAAGTGATCGTACGTACCCGTGAGGACGACGGGAAAGTCTGGGTAGAAGTGATCGACGAAGGCGAAGGCATCCCGCCTGACGAACTGCCCCGAGTTGCCGGAAAGTTCTACCGAGGCAAGCGGGCCTCCCAAAATACCAAAGGCTCGGGGTTGGGCTTATACCTCTCTAAGTACTTCGTGGAGCTACATCAGGGAGGCCTCGATCTAAAGAGCGAATTGGGCAAAGGTACCAAAGTGAGTTTTTGGCTTCCGATCACTCCCTAACGCCTTTCATTCGTTATTTTAGATAGATAGCGCCACAGAACTTCTGACTCATTGCTCCAAATTGAGTTTTCTGCTATTTTGCCGGCACCGTAATCGACTTCTTGATAGGGGTGTCGCAGTGTATTCGATTCTTGTCGCCGATGACGAAGCTGAGCTTCGTAAGCACGTAGTCTCCATCCTCAAAGAACGAGGGTACCAAGTAGACGAGGCGTGCGATGGACTCGAGGCCGCACAGATGCTGGCCCAAAAGCCCTACCCGCTCGTACTGTGCGACGTGAAGATGCCCCGAATGACCGGCCCCGAATTTCTCAAACATGTTTTAGAAAATGAATATTCCACCTCCGTGGCGCTTATAACCGCTCACGGCAACATTCGTGACGCGATCGACGCCATTCGTGAAGGCGCTTTCGACTACATCGAAAAGCCGGTGAACGAAGAGTTGCTCTTAGGTTTAGTTGAAAAAGCGGAACGCGCTTACAACATGATTCAAAAGATCACCTATTCCGCTCCGATGCTAACCTCGGGTGACGGGTCCGAAGCTATAGGCAAAAGCCGAAGCATGAAACGCGTCTTCTCGCTGGTGGAACGCCTCACGCGGGTAAACACCTCGGTCCTTATCCGTGGTGAAAACGGAACCGGAAAAGAATTGGTAGCCAAAGCCATCCATTACAATAGCCCCCGCAAAGACGCACCCTTTGTCGCGGTTAACTGCGCTGCTATTCCAGAAAATTTGATTGAGAGCGAACTATTCGGGCATGAAAAAGGAGCTTTCACGGGTGCCGACCAGCGAAAGATCGGAAAATTTCAGTACGCCGCTAAAGGGACTCTGTTCCTGGATGAGATCGGCGACACGAGCCCTGCGACTCAGGTAAAGTTATTGCGCGTCTTGCAAGAGCACGCCTTTACTCCGGTCGGAAGTAACCGCGAGATCAAAGCCGATGTGCGAATCATCGCGGCAACCAACCAAGATTTAGAAAAACTGATTAAAGAAGGTAAATTTAGAGAAGACCTCTATTACCGTCTTAATGTGATGCCTATCTTTTTACCGCCTCTGCGCGAGCGAAAAGAAGACATCCCAGATTTGGTGCACCACTTTGTCGATAAGTTTAATCAAGAGCATGGAAGTCGAATCTTAGGAATTACTGCCGAAGCCCTTCAGAACTTAGAAGGCTTTCACTGGCCAGGAAATATTCGAGAATTAGAAAATGCGATTGAGCACGCTTTCGTAGTCGAATCCGGGGATCAGCTCACCTTCTTCAGTCTCCCTGAATACATTCGCAAAGCGAGTCGCAAATTTATTCCGATTCCGCCGGCAGCAACGCAACAGCCTTCGTCTTCAATGGCTGGCTCTCTTAACTTTGAAAGCATGGACTGGGAAAAGGGCAAAGAGGCCTTTGAACGCGAGTTCATCATTCAAGCGTTGCGAACCAACAATGGCCGAATCAATTTGACGGCTGAGCAAGCCAACATTCCAAAGAACACGCTGCTTCGTAAAATCAAAAAGTACAATATCAATCCTAAGGAGTTCGGTGGCACGACAGAGTCTACCGAGCTTTTGTGAGAAACGTGGAGCGGCAGATGAATATGTGGATGCGGCATCTAATCTTGTCTTTTTTCGGTTGCTTTCTATTGCTGGGCAACTCCGCCCATGCGATCAAACCCTTCACTTGTATGTTTCAGACGGCCTGTCGAGCTGGCGCCCTACTGCAGCCCCTCTTCTGTTCAGCCGATGAAGCGTTTTTTGGAAAATACACCAACACGTATAATCAAAAGCGAGCGCTAGTTTCCCCGAAGGGAATCACTCGCGGATCCCTGTTCGACGACTCTCTAAATATTTACAACGAGATTCCGTTTGAAGAGCGTTTCACCAAAGTAGGAAGCAAGGGTCATTACACTGGTTATTGGGGCGACCAGGATTGGGAGCTTCAGCTGCCTGAAGGGGCCACTTTTCTCGTTGGCTACCGAGCCTCACAAAGTACCCACCCTGACAATGTTGCTTTCTATCGAATGCTCGGAGGGCAGATCCGGTTTGTTCACTGGGTGTCCGGAGGCTGGGGAGTAGGAAGTGCATGGGGCACTTTCGAAAAAGACTCTTTCGAAAAAGACTAACGAAGCACCGTCCCCCGCCTTCGCCTTTCGGCTTCGGCGCGGCGAGCAAAAAAATACTTTCCGCTCCACCCTAGCCCTGATACTTTGTTCTGGGGTTATGGGAATGGGGGAAAATCCAGTTAAATCAAAAACCAATGAAAACAGTCCTGCGTCTAAAGCGGCAGGGCCTGTGAGCTATTCGTCCTATTTAAAAGTTCCCGAACTGACAGCACTTCAGCAGCCACTTTCGAGTCCCGTCGCTCACGATGAGCTTCTTTTTATCATCGTTCACCAGACCTATGAGCTTTGGTTTAAGCAGGTGCTTTTCGAAATGGAGACGTTGGTGGCTATGCTCTTAGAAGACGAGCTCACCAAAGCCTTTCGGCTTATGGGTCGTATCAAAGAGATCTTCCAAGTTTTGGTCCAACAGGTAAACGTCATCGAAACGATGACCCCGATGGAGTTCAATCAGTTTCGTTCTCATTTGAATCCTGCGAGTGGATTTCAAAGTTATCAGTTTCGCGAACTGGAAATTCTTTCAGGAGCCGATCCGGCACAGTACGCCGTTCTGATGGAGCTTAAGCCGGAATGGAAAGCTGCGCTGCAGACGAGACTGCGCAATGTCTCTCTCAGAACCGCATTTATCCAACTTTTGGCAAAAAGGGAGATTCTTCCCAGTCGGGATCCCCAAGATCTTCCGAAAGCGATCTTAACGATCTATCAAGAAGAGAAGCACGAAGATCTCGCCTCACTGTGCGAGTGTCTGATCCACTATGACGAACAGTTTAGTCTCTGGCGGTTTCGACACGTGCAAATGGTCGAACGCATGATCGGGATGAAAAAGGGAACGGGAGGATCTCTGGGAGTGAAATACTTGCAGGAGACGCTTAAGACCAGATTCTTCCCTGAGCTGTGGGAAGCAAGAACCGAGATGAGCCCGGGGAGCTATTAAATTCCGGGATTACTGATGTGATATCCAGTGGAACTGCCGGGGCTGTCCTGCTCCATCTCCATCTCAAGTCCGCCTTGGGGCTCGAAACGAATCAGTCCTACCAAGAGAATGGCGGAGAAGACTAAAGAGCCAATCAAAGTGGCCAATAGACCTCGCGACCCAGCCACGACCACAGAGGCCGGAGCCTGAGGGGCTACAAACACTATCACGGCTGAAAGAATCAAAGTCGCCAGATGCAACGTCATGGCCATCGCAAACCAGACTTTGGTGGAGAGTCCCAACCAAGAGCCGACAAAGCTACCTGTCCCTACACAGAAGAACCACCCCACCAAAAAAAGGGCGGTCATGGCCGTAGCCAACACAGGAAGCATTCTCGCAGCTGAGTTTTCAGTGGTCATAGGTTTCCGTTTTTACTCGTAGGCCAGGACAAAGTCGAATGATCTGTGTAAAAAGCAAGTACGCACCTTTTTTATACACGTAGTCATAACTTGGGAGATAGTGACGGAATTTTTTCTAGAGTCACTCGCACGGGGCTGGCATCAGCGTCCTTAATCTTTAAAGGGAGTGCTGCCATTTGGTAGACGCCGTCTTTGATTCCGGTAAGTACAATGCCTTCTAAGATCGCGAGTCCCCGCTTCACGGTAGCATGGTGGGAGGGCAAAGCTTTAGAGCGGAAAGCGTCGATCGACGGAGTATCAATGCCGACCAAACAGACTTTCTGATCGGCCAGCCATTCTACCGCTTCGGCCGTCAGCGCCACGAAATCTTCGTTAAAGTGATTGGGATCAGGAAAAGATTCTGTTCTCAAGAGCACTCGCTGTGCCAGGATGGCTTTTCCTTCCAAATCCTTTTTCTCAATTAAAGTCCCGCGTGACTTCGCCACGGTAACGACGTGGCAGCTTCCCTGATACGCAAAGAGATCCCTTTCGCCTATGCCTTGGTTTGATCCAGGTGTCCCCGAACAATGATTGGGGGCATCCGTATGGGTTCCTACATGGAGCGAAGTCTCGATACTAGACAGCGTCAGATGATTTCCCAAAGCGACATCAAGACTTTTCTTCCGGCTAAAAGGGACATCACCTGGCCAGTTGGCGATCGATTCGCTGATGATCGGACTTAAATCATAAATTTTTCGCGAGTCACCAAACGGCGTGTAATGAAAGCGAACCGATTGCCCTTTAGGGGCCTCTCCAATCGGATTCATTCCGACGGCTTCTAATAATGGGTTCAGCGCCAAAGTCGCCATGATGGGCTGGTACCCCGAAGAAGCTTTAATCACGATCCCCATTCCCGAGGGATATTTCTCCGTCGGTAGAATCGCAATTCCCAGAAGGCCATCAGCACCCTCTTTAGCGATTAATTTTCCTCTATTCTCTTGCATCAGCTTAGTATCAAACCTTCCCGGACCTCCTACCCACTCTGGATCAGATAACATGAGATCCC
>JBBQIT010000128.1:0-9400 GCA_038325205.1 Bdellovibrionota bacterium | reverse complement strand
ACGGACAATCGAACCTCGGCATCCAGAAGCGAACCAGTTAAATCTTTGATGCGAAGTTGGATACTTTTCACCCCGAGCTTTAGCAAATGTCGTACGCGCTCCGCTCGATCTACAAGCGGATAAAATCCTAATTCGTTCGGCTGCAAACTAGGAAACTCGGGGTACGTTCTCGTATAAACTCGCGGCAAGTCTTCTACAGAAAAATGGGTTTCTGCGATAGGAGGACGATCCAAGAGTCTGGCGCCGTGTCCCTGTCCAAAAGCTGATTTAAGGGACTGCCTTACGAAAATCTCGGCACCTACGATAGCGTCTAGCTCCGAAAGCCCCTTGGCCATCAAAGCGGCGATAGCACTTGAGAGCGTGCAACCCGTTCCATGAAATCTTGATCCCGGCAAGCGGGGCATTTCGATCCAAAAGTGCTTGTCGGAATTACTCCACCAATGGCGAATCTGCTTTTCTGGGCCGTGCCCGCCCTTAATGAGCACCGATTTTGATCCCATAGCGAGCAATGAGTTCGCTGCCATGGTGACGTCTTCACAATTTGTGAGCTCTTTAGCTTCCCAACGATTCGGAGTGAGCAGAGTAGTTTGCCGTAAAAGCTTTTCCTTCAAACTTTTCAAAAGGGTTTGGCTCGAAAGTGAAGTTCCACTCCCCGAACTAAGCACCGGGTCACAGATCACAGGCACTTTTATTTGGCTAAGCCGTTTAGCGATTAGGTCGGAGCATTCTCCACTTCCCAACATGCCGAGCTTAATTGCTTGGGGGGGAAGGTCTTCAGCCAAGCTGTCCCATTGTTTACTGATCACAGATAGCGGAACCGCATAAACCTCGTCGACATCCACTGTGTTTTGGGCGGTGATTGCGGTTACGACGGAAGCCCCATGTACTGCGAAAGATCGAAACGTTTCTAGATCTGCTTGGATTCCCGCTCCTCCTCCCGAATCGCTTCCGGCAATGGTCCAGACCGTGGGCTTCACTGGGGGCGACTTTCTGAAAAGAAAGTTTGGTTGAAGGGCGTGCTTGCCACGGCAGAAGCGCGTGGGGGCATGAGGCCCGCCTTGTACGCAAGCCTTCCTGCTTTTACCGCTTGAGAGAAAGCACAAGCCATCGCTTCGGGGTCGCTTGCCATCGCGACAGCGGTATTGAGCAGAACCCCATCAAACCCCATTTCCATGGCGGCTGCGGCATGGGAGGGTTTTCCAATACCCGCATCGACGATAAGTGTGGTCTCTGGAAAGCGTGCTCGCAGACGCGCCAAAGATTCTGGGCGAACGATTCCTTGGCCTGAGCCTATGGGCGAAGCCCATGGCATGAGAATTCGGCATCCAGCATGGACTAGCCTTTCCGCCGTAACGACGTCTTCCGTCGTATAGGGAAAGACTTCAAAGCCTTCGCTACAAAGAATTCGCGCGGCTTCCACTAGTTCAAAGGGATCCGGAGCCAACGATTCTTCATCCCCAATGACTTCAAGCTTAATCCAATGCGTATCGAATATTTCTCTCGCTAGATGAGCGGTAAGAACGGCTTCCTTGGCAGAACGGCAATGTGCCGTATTAGGGAGAAATTGAACGTTTTCTTTTTTAAGGAGATCCCAAAAGGCACCGCCCGCTTTTCCTTCGGGATTCTGTCGACGAATGGAGACCGTTACTACTTCAACTTCTGATTTTCGAATGCTTTGGCACAGCACTTCCGGTGAAGGGTATTGTGCCGTTCCCAGGATCAGTCGGCTTTTAAAGGTTTTGCCTGCTAACTTCCACATCATTCAACCCCCTGCCTGCGGTACTAAAACCTCAAGGACATCGCCTTCTGTAATCTTGGTTTGATTGAATTGCGACTTGGGAATGCACTTCCCATTTAAGGCGATAGCGGCATAAGAAAGATCCAATGAAAGATCTTTCAAAGCGCCATCCAGATGCGATTCGTTTACCTCTCGCTCTAATCCATTCACGATTACTTTCATAACGTCTCCTCAACTGCCAAAGGACTACTTTTCCCCTCTAAAAGATTGGCTACTTCTTCCGCAACGGCCGGAGAGAGTAAGAAGCCATGACGATACATTCCGTTCACCCGAACTCTTCCCCGCGTAAAGTAAACTTTGGGAAAGTTATCCGAAAACGCGGGGCGAAGTTGGACTCTAGACTCTAAAACACGCGCTTCGGAAAATCCCGAATGAAGCGCATAGGCCATCGATAATAATTCAAGCGTCGATCGCACCGTGATGGGGTGTAAAGCTTCGCTCTCTATCACCGTAGCGCCTAAAATAAATTTGCCGTTAGGCCTAGGAACTACATAAAGAGGGTGCTTCCGGTGCATCAACCGGACGGGCCGTGAGAAATGGACCTCTTGGCTTTCCACGAGAAGAAGTTCTCCCCGCACCCCCCGCAGAGGGAGATCCGCCTTAGCGCTTAGGCCCCGACAATCGACAGTCCAATCAAAAGAAAGTTTTTCCCCCGCTACGATTAGCGAATGGCGCCCGATCTCCTCCACCTGTGCCGAGAAGCGGACTTCACCTTGGAGAGATTTTATCTTTGCGAGTAATCCCCCAAGACATTGTCGCGGGTCGAGTTGACCCTCGACAGGAAAGTGAAGGCCCGTGGAGAACCGGCTGTCCAATTCGGGTTCAAGGGCCAGCAAGGTTTCTCGAGTGACACGAATCGTAGAGCCCGGAGACAACTTGTGAACTCTGGACTCAAGTCGATTTAGTTCTTCATTCTCTGGAGGGAGGGCTAGCGCCAGACTGCCGCGTCTTTCAAAAAAGACCTCTTCCCCTTGCAGAAGGCGCGGCCAAAGTTCAAGCGATTGCTCCCCCAGCACGGCGATTCTAGCGTCACCGCTATCTAGTTCTGCGATGGGAGCCAGCATCCCGGCCGCCGTGGGACTGCAGCCGCTCTGGTCGGATGCTTTTGCCGATTCGAAAAGACTAACCTTCCATCCTCGGTTGAGAAGCGTCGTAGCGAGCACTCGCCCCACGATTCCTCCTCCGACTATGCCAACTGCTCCTGTCATCAGGATTCCTGAATCACCGCAGCGTGGACTTGTTGGCTTATTTCCATCGAACAGAACTTTGGTCCGCACATCGAGCAGAAATGCGCAGACTTAGCCCCGTCGGCTGGCAAGGTCTCATCGTGATATTGTTTCGCGACATCCGGATCGAGCGCCAAGTTGAACTGATCCGCCCAGCGAAATTCATAGCGAGCGGTTGAAAGTGCGTCGTCACGACGTTGCGCCATCGGATGTCCTTTAGCGAGGTCGGCGGCGTGAGCGGCTACTTTGTAAGCCATGAGTCCGGCTTTGACGTCATCACGATTGGGTAATCCAAGATGTTCTTTCGGAGTGACATAGCAGAGCATGCTGCAGCCAAACCATCCGATCATCGCAGCACCGATGGCGCTCGTGATGTGGTCATACCCGGGCGCGATATCAGTCGTGAGCGGCCCTAAAGTATAAAACGGAGCTTCTTGGCAAGCTTCGAACTCTCGGTGCATGTTCTCTTCGATAAGATGCATCGGAACATGACCGGGCCCTTCGATCATGACTTGTACGTCATGCTTCCACGCCACTTTCGTGAGCTCGCCTAAAGTCGTAAGCTCCCTAAACTGCGCTTCGTCATTCGCATCGGCAATGGCTCCGGGTCGCAATCCATCGCCTAATGAAAAAGCGATGTCGTATTGCTTCATGATTTCGCAAATATCTTCGAAATGAGTGTAGAGAAAGTTTTCTTGGTTATGGACCGTACACCATTTGGCCAAAATAGCGCCGCCGCGAGAGACGATCCCGGCCACTCGATCGGCAGTGAAGGGGAGATGTTCTTTTCTGACACCCGCATGAATCGTAAAGTAGTCGACCCCTTGTTCCGCCTGTTCAATTAAGGTGTCGCGATAGACTTCCCAAGTAAGGGATTCGGGTTTCCCACCCACTTTTTCTAGCGCCTGATAGATGGGAACCGTTCCTACGGGAACGGGAGAGTTGCGCAGAATCCAGCTACGGGTCGCGTGAATATCATTTCCCGTCGATAGATCCATGATCGTGTCAGCTCCCCACCGCGTGGCCCAGACCATTTTGTCGATTTCTTCTTCGATAGAGGAAGTGATCGCCGAGTTTCCGATATTCGCATTTACTTTCACCAAGAAGTTTCGGCCGATGACCATCGGTTCACTTTCAGGATGATTAATATTTACGGGAAGGATGGCGCGTCCGATCGCTATTTCTGAGCGGATGAATTCGCCTGTTACTTTTTCCGGGAATTGGGCACGAAAGGGTTTTCCCGTGTGCCTGGTTCCTTTTTTCGGTTTAGTCTCCAGCTCCTCACGCAAAAGATTTTCTCGAAGGGCTGCGAACTCCATCTCTTCTGTCACAATCCCTTTTCGGGCGTAGTAGAGTTGGGTGACATTGTGGCCAGCCTTGGCTTTCCAAGGGCTGCGCTTTAGTCCGGGGTAACAAGTGTCCTGCTCGTTAGGATTCGCTTCTTTCTCGACGTCACCTCGTCCGACGATCCATTCGGTTCTTAAAGGGGAGATTCCTTCGGTGTGAACGATAGTTTGGGTGGGATCACTATAAGGGCCTGAAGTGTCGTAAAGACATACCGGCTTTTGATCTCCCGTTGCTTGCCTCTTAGAGAGCGTCACCGCCCGCATGGGAACCTTCACACTGGGGAAGGTCTTGCTCTGAAGATAAATTTTTTGAGAACCAGGGTACTGGTATTGGGCTTCTGTAGTTGTGGCTTCTGTCGCTTCTGACATGACGTCTCCTCGTGATAGCACCGAAGAGGACGAATAAAAGGAGCCTTACGGAGGATGACACACTTCCTTCGCTGGAATTACCCAGATCAGGTTCCTGGAGTTGAGCTTCGCGTTATAACAATAACGGGTTGCTCTCTCAGCCTTTCGGCACCCCCGGTGACTTGTTATGCAATTAGCTTATAATAAGTTCGCTGTCTACTGACAGCGCGTTCAAGCATGGATAATTTAACTCATTCGTTGGTGGGGTATTCGATTGGGGAAGCTTCTTTGGGTTTTTATCCCGAGGCCTCCAAGAAGTTTTGCCGCACTTTTCTCATCAGTTCCGTCGTGGCGAATAACTTTCCTGATCTAGATTTTCTGTATGCTCCTTTGACTCGAGGAAAGCTTGGCTACCTCATTCACCATAGGGGGCACACCCACACCATTTTCATGGCCGTGGTGCTTTCTGCCGTTTGGCTTTCGATCGATTGGCTGATTCAAAAGCGAAAGAAGGCAAAAAGATCTGCCAAAGAACAAGGATGGCTCGGGGGGATTATCTTATCGGGCTTTCTAGTGCACATCGCTTTAGACAGTCTCAATTCCTACGGGGTTAGACCTTTTTGGCCTTTGGATAATACTTGGCACTATGGTGACTCCGTTTTTATTGTGGAGCCGTGGATCTGGGCAGTTCTCTTACCGGAAATTATTTTCTCTAAGCTAAACTGGCTCGTTCGGGGCCTTGGTGTCTTACTGCTGGCAGTAGCGTTAGGCTTCGTATGGTTTTCAAAAGGCGTTCCCGTTTCTATGGCGGTGCTGATCACGCTTACGACGGCTATCTTGTGCGCTTTCCTTTGGAAGAAAAATGGCAAGCAACGGGGGATCTACTCTTTAGGATCGTCCCTTGCGGTGATCCTCTTTTTTATCACTGCCTCTAATATCACGCGTGCAAGATTCTATCGGTTACATGAAGCCCAAATGCCCACGGGAAAAATTGAATACGTGGCGCTTTCCCCGCTGCCTGCGAACCCATTCTGCTGGACCGTTTTCACTTTAGAGACCCAAGAGAAGACTTACGTCACTCGACGAGCGCTATTTGCTCCTTTCCCTACTTGGATTTCGGTTGATCATTGTAAGTCTCGAGGGGAAGGGTCCACCCTTCCTCTTGAGAGGGTTCCAGCTTCCGATAATGCCCAAGTCCGTTGGCTGGGAGAGTGGGAAATCTCGCTAGATAAGATGAAGTGGTATCAAGACAACAACTGCGAGTTCGCCACTTTCCTCAAATTCGCCCGATTTCCTTACTTAATGGAGTGGCACAACCACTTAGTAGCCGGCGATTTTCGGTTCGATTGGGACAACAGAATGAGCTTTGCCGAAGTTCTGATTCACGAGCCTCCAAAGCAATGTCCGCAGTATATTCCCAACTGGGTAGCCCCGGTGCACCGGTTGTTGGGAAGAACACCTTAGCTTTGTAATCTAGTGCAAGCATCTGATTTTTAATGATAATTAGCTCATCTAGGGGCGTTTTCCGTTTCAAAACGTTTTGTCCTCCTGCCGACTTCTGCTAGAACCTCTCCTTTGGCATTAAGTAGTTTTTGTCGCGTTCACGCGCAAAAACTATCCTGAGGCCTGAGCCGAAGGATCTGATTTATCTGAGGTAGTAGTGACTCCGTTCGAGTACCAACCCCATACCCTAGTCATGTCTAAAGAGGGATTGGCCGATCTGTGGAATCGATTTTCTAGAGAACGTGCGGTCACCGAAACTTTGGCAGCACCTCTAACCCCCGAAGACTGCAACATTCAATCGAGTCCCGAGGTTAGTCCGACGAAGTGGCATTTGTCTCACACGAGTTGGTTTTTTGAGCACTTTGTTCTCAAGCCCTATCTACCGGGATATCGGGAGTTCCACCCTCAGTTTAGTTATCTCTTTAATTCTTACTACGAAACGGTGGGAGCCTTTTCTCCCAAAAGCACTCGTGGGCTACTCTCTCGTCCCGCCCTTTCTGAAGTGATGGAGTACCGAAAGCATGTGACAGACTCGGTGCAAAAACTTTTGGGCGAGCCCAACCCTAAAGCTCTCGAAGCAGCGCCTATTATTCTTTTGGGTATCAATCACGAGCAGCAACACCAAGAACTCTTGTTGATGGACATTAAACACGTGTTTGCTTCGCATCCTTTTCGACCTACGTATCTTGCGACCGAAGCAGAGACGGTAACGACAACGAAGGGGCCAGAATTTTCCTGGAAAACTTTTCCTGCGGAGTTATACGAGATAGGCCATGAAGGGCAGGGATTTCATTTTGATAATGAAGGGCCACGTCATCCTGTTTATGTCGGTGAGTACGCCTTGAAGTCCGGCTTAGTGACAAATTCTGAATTTTTGAAATTTATGAACGACGGCGGCTACGAAAAGCCCGAGCTTTGGCTTTCTGACGGATGGAATGAAGTGAAACTTCGGGCATGGAAAGCTCCTCTTTACTGGGAAGAGACTCAGTCGGGTTGGAAATCGATGACTCTCTCTGGGTTACATCCCATTGTCGAAGCTGCTCCCGTTTGTCATGTGAGTTATTACGAAGCGGACGCTTTCGCCCGCTGGGCGGGAAAGCGATTGCCTACCGAGATGGAGTGGGAAGTGGCCGCGGAAACGACCCGTCGCGACGGCAATTTTTTGGAGTCGGGAAAGCTTAATCCGGTGCCTTTGAGCGGACCCAAGGCGAACTTCGATCACCTCCATCAAATGTGGGGAGATGTTTGGGAATGGACGGCAAGTAGCTATTCCGCTTATCCCGGCTTTCGGCCAAACGCGGGATCTTTAGGCGAATACAACGGCAAGTTTATGTGTAATCAAATGGTTTTGCGCGGAGGCGCATGTGTCACCCCCTTATCGCACATAAGGGCTAGCTATCGAAATTTTTATTCCCCTTCTGCCCGGTGGCAATTTTCTGGGCTTCGTTTAGCGGAGGATCGATGAAAACCGAGAATCTAGATTTTAGAGAAAACACTTCCGATTCCGTTCTCGTTAATGAAGTGCTTGGTGGTCTTATGACCTCCGAAAAAGCGCTTCCGGCGAAACTCTTCTACGATAAGCGCGGGTCGGAGCTTTTCGACGAGATTTGTCGTTTGGATGAATATTATCAAACGCGAACGGAACTCAGCATTCTTAAGAAGAACTTAGCGGAAATTGTCGAAGTCATTGGATCTCGCGCCCAATTGGTGGAGTACGGCAGCGGAAGCAGCGTTAAGACCAGAGTACTTTTGCACGCCCTGTCGGATCTCGTGTCCTATATTCCGATCGACATTTCCAGAGAGTATTTAAATGAAGTCGTTTTCTCTCTGCGGGAGCAATTTCCAAAATTAAGTATTCTTCCGGTTTACGCGGACTACACCCGGGACTTGGTATTGCCCGCGATGATTCCCGGAGCCATCTCCCGAAGAGTGTTCTTTTTCCCAGGTTCGACGATAGGAAATCTAGATGAACCGGAAGCTCTAGCGCTTTTGGCGCAAACTCGAAGACTTGCTGGCCCCAAAGGAGCTCTGCTCATTGGAATTGATCTTCAAAAAAGTAAAACCACCCTGGAAGCGGCTTATAACGACTCCCGTGGAGTGACCGCGGAGTTTAATAAGAATCTCTTGGTGCGATTAAATTCGGAAATGGGAGCCAACTTCACTCTTTCGGATTTTGCACATCATGCCCATTACAACGAGCCTTGCGGGAGGATCGAAATGCATTTGGTAAGTCGTAAACCTCAGACGGTAACGGTCGCTGGAAGTGAGATCTTCTTCCGCGAAGGCGAGACGATTCACACCGAAAACTCTTATAAATATACTCGCGAGGGTTTTGAAAAGATGGCGCAAACGGTTGGTTTCTCCGCCGAGAGGTATTGGACCGATGAAAATAATAATTTTGGAATTTATTATTTAACCTGACGACAAACGATTCTTAGCGCTTTCGCCAGTCGCTTAATCACATCATTTTCCACTTCGGATTGCCGTTTCACAATATAGACCGATTGCTGCACATATTGAGCCGGAATGGTGACGTCCAACTTCAAGGGATATAGTTGGAGTGGCTCTTTGATCTTGGTGTTATGCAAAGCCGCTACGAAAGCCGGCAAATAGACCGCCGCATGCCCATTGCGAACAATTTCAAGCGCTGATTCCATCATCGTCACTCGATACTTCGCGTTTCTGGGGAACAAATGCTCGGGCCAACCATCTAACCCTGCCACTTTAGTCGGAGCCCCTTGAGTGGGAGTGACAGGAACCGCGAATGGAATCTCGGCAAGCGGGTTTTTATGAAAGGCCCCTTTACGCGCGTAAGCACCCATTTCGATTTGAGTGACTTTCAAAAAATCTAAGCCGGCTCCAGGAATTGGCAAATAGGTAATGCCGATA
Source organism: Bdellovibrionota bacterium (assembly GCA_038325205.1). Taxonomy (GTDB): domain Bacteria; phylum Bdellovibrionota; class FAC87; order UBA2466; family UBA2466; genus JBBQIT01. The sequence goes on along the minus strand of JBBQIT010000128.1, from coordinate 290 downwards.
TCGACGATTCTGTCGATAATCGCTTGCTCCATTTTTCCTGGCGTCAATTCATGCAGGACGAGATTCTCGTCAGGAAAATAATCGGTAATCAACGGCCCCAAAAAGTGGGTCGTAAAAACTTCGAAAGATCCGAGGCGCAAAGATTTGTGTTCGGAAGGCGTTTGACGAGCGGAAGCTTCAAGCGCTGCAAAGTCGAGGAGGAGCTGTTCGGCGCGAATCGCAAACTTGCGCCCTTGATCGGTAATAGTAATGCCCCGTCCCGAGGGAGCAAGAAGAGGGATACCAATATC
>JBBQIT010000127.1:0-9490 GCA_038325205.1 Bdellovibrionota bacterium | reverse complement strand
GGGCAACATCGATTGGTTTGCTCCTATTGTGGCGGATGCTGAAGCGGGCTTCGGAGGAAATCTTAACGCGTTCGAATTGATGAAAGCGATGATCGAAGCAGGTGCTGCTGGGGTTCATTTCGAAGATCAACTTTCTTCCGCTAAAAAATGCGGCCATATGGGCGGCAAAGTATTGGTGCCGACACTGGAAGCGGTTCAAAAGTTGGCGTCTGCGCGACTTGCGGCGGACACGATGGGTATTCCGACGGTATTAGTGGCTCGCACCGATGCGAATGGCGCGCATCTTATTACGAGTGACATCGACCCCGTCGATCGCCCCTTTCTGACCGGAGATAGAACGGTTGAAGGCTTTTACACGATGAAGGGCGGATTGGACTGCGCGATCGCTCGAGGCATCGCCTACGCGGCGTACGCGGATCTTGTATGGTGCGAAACTTCAGAACCGAATCTCGCGGAAGCGAAAAAGTTCGCCGAAGGTCTGAAAGCCAAGTTCCCGGATAAATTGTTGGCATATAACTGCTCTCCTTCCTTTAACTGGAAGAAGAAATTAGATACCAATACGATCGCTAAGTTCCGAAGCGAACTTTCTGCCATGGGATACAAATTCCAATTCGTAACTCTCGCAGGATTTCATTCCCTCAATTTCGGAATGTTTAATCTTGCAAAAGATTATGCAGCCACCGGAATGGCGGCCTACGCCAACTTCCAGGAGACCGAGTTTGCCGCAGAAGCTCAGGGCTATCGCGCTACCACTCATCAAAAATTTGTGGGAACGGGATATTTCGATGAAGTCGCGCAGGTCATCGCTGGCGGGTCTATTTCCACGAAAGCATTGGAAGGTTCGACGGAAGAAGAGCAGTTTCATCATTAAAATCCAGCTGACGCGCCGAAAACGTTGCCACAGGTAACGGCTGCTTATAGCGGCTTGTCACCCCTACGCTTTGCTACGGGGCCAACTTTGGGAGGGGAAGAAGATCCCTTTGTGGACCAGCCGATGATGCGCACTACAAAACATCGTTAGATTCTCAGGCGTATTGAGTCCTCCATGACGGACTTCCTGTACATGATGCTTATCCACCCACCTGCGACTTGAGCATCTAGCGCCCCTGAAGTCTCGATACGTACATTGCCCCTGAGCCTGGTGGACTACGACATGCCCTACAGCGGCAGGAATCGCCGTTCTCTTTCCCTCTTGAACCACCCGTCGCGCGACGGGTAACTTTGTCGTTTTCTTACTTAAGGCTCTTTCTGCCTTTTTCACTGGGTCATGCCGTTTTATAAAATCTTCCAAGACAGCCTCAAGGGCTTCCCCTCGGCTTACGGACTTCTTTTCTTTGGAGCTCAATAAATCTAGTGCCCTGGTAAGAAGTTTCTCACCGTTTGAAGAGAGCGAACAACGCAACTCAAATAAAGACTTCGCGATGGGCTTAACTCTTTCGATCACTTTCTCTTCTGGCCGCTCTGTCGCAATCAATACTTGAAGTTCACGAGTGGAGGAATGTTTAGCCGTCTCAAGCCAAACTTTTTCATTCTGCGGGGTAATTACTTTGACCAGCTTTCTTGCATTGGAGATGGAAAGTTCGTTTCGCTCTATTGCCGCCTTTACCGTAGGAATCTCTTTAGCCAACCGCGCCACGCCAATGTACGTAAAAGCCCTATCCTCCGAGAGGCCAAGACGTTCGGTGCAGTAAGTAAAAAGGGAAGTGAGGCCGAAGTCTTCAAAAATTCTCAGACTTTCTACCTGTTGAAGGATTTCAATTAATTCATTCTCGCTACACTTAATACTGTAAACAATTCGAACTGCTTTTTGATCAATCTCTTTACGTTGAAAATTATTCATATAAGCACTCCTTATCGTCGATAGAACTAATATGTTCTACGCCGCGTCAGATCGGTTTTCAATCGTTTATCGCCGATAAAAAAGGAAGTATTTGTTTTTTTGGATTTTGGGTTTGGGGGCTTACGGTCTTTTGGCGGAGGGGAAACGCAAGACTTTCGAAATCTACTTCACCTTTTTTAACGGAGGAGCCTTAGTTTCCATAAGTTTGTCCACCGAGGTTCTCGTACGCGTTCCATTGGTATCGACGTAGTCGAGGAAGTCTTTTTGGAGTTTGGGCGCTATCGCTTTGAAGATCTTCTCGGGGCCATTCAGGATAACGTCGGAATCATCTTCAGGGGCTGCTTTTTCTGCTTTAAGGTCCCTGAATACCGTTTTTTCAACTTGGATGCTGCCTGTCTGATGACGGCCCTCATCGTCCTTGTTCGTGAGACAGCTGAAATCTAAAATAAGAATGACTGTCTTTCCGATCTCAATGCGGTCACCGATCTTAAGAACACTCTCCGTAGTCTGCTTTCCGTTTACAAAGGTACCGTTGGTGCTGTTCAAATCGTTAATTTTTAGTTCCCCACCAAACGCTTCGTAGATCACTGCGTGCTGTTTGGAACACTGGGAGTCGCTCAACGAAACGTCGGCGTCTTCCGCTCTGCCCATGACGCAATAGGACTTCGCGAGATCAACGATTTGGGAAGTCTTATGTTTGATGAGCAGTTTTATTTTCATAATGGCGCACGAACAAAAGGGACCAATAGCCTTATCGGCAAGATTTATAGGAAAAGTTAATGATTATAGCCCTATGGGTAAGTTTTGGCTGGAGGCTTCTCAGAATTCTTGGAATAGGTTAAAAGGGGGCGTGTACGACTCTTTCCCTAAGGACTCTATTATTGTTCAAAAATACGGCGGAACCTCCGTGGGCTCCGTGGAAAAGATCCGAGCTATCGCCGACCGGGTGCGAACCCAGGTCGATGCAGGCTGGACTCGCATTGCGATCGTAGTGAGTGCTATGGCGGGAGAGACCAACCGGTTAGTCTCCTTGGTAGAGCAGGTCCACCCCAAAGCCCGCAGTAAAAGCTACGATATGGCGGTGGCTGCTGGGGAGCAGGTAAGTGTGGGGCTGATGTCGGCAGCACTTGAAGCAAAAGGGCTGCAATCCGAGCCGCTTCTGGGGTACCAGTTGGGCGTTCTTACCGACGAACACCATTCCAGAGCCCGCATTCACTCCATCAATACGGAAAAGATCCATCAGGCCTGGGAACGCGGAGCGATTCCCGTAGTGGCAGGCTTTCAGGGGATGGCCCCTAATCAAGCCATCACTACACTGGGAAGAGGCGGGAGCGATACGAGTGCTGTGGCCCTAGCGGTGGCACTGAATGCCGCTTTTTGTGAAATTGATACCGATGTCGCCGGAGTTTTCACCGCAGACCCGAGACTGGTTCCCGGGGCGAAATTAATTCCCAAACTAGAATATGACGTGGCTTTAGAATTAGCGGCTTCTGGTGGCAAGGTTCTCCACAGTCGCTGTGTGGAGCTAGCCGCAAAGAATTTGTTACCGCTGGTAGTGCGAGATGCATTTGCTCCTGAAACGGGAGGAAGGACGATAATTATGGCGTTCAATGAAAATGAAGCTTTGGAAGCTCCGCTAGTTTCCGGGGTCACTATGGATAAAGACGTAGCGAAAGTGACTTTGAGAAAGTGGCGAAAAGAGAATGGATCGCTACTTTCGATTTTTTCTAAGGTCGCCCAAAAAGGCGTTAACGTCGATATCATCATCTACGATACTCCGGACGAAGAGGGGACAGCCTCGGTGGGGTTCAGCGTTCCTGACAGCGAATTACATTTAGTGAAAGAGGTCGTGGAGTCTTTCAAGGCCGAGCACGGTGGCGCAGACTTAGAGATGGAAACCTTAGGTGGCCTCGCTAAAGTGACTGCTGTGGGACTCGGGATGAGAAGTCAGAGCGGTGTGGCGAGCCGTCTTTTTGAATCACTCTCTAACGCTGAGATCGAGATTCTTATGATCTCGACCTCAGAGATTAAGATATCCTGCGTCGTTCGTGCCGCTCAAGCTCAGAAAGTAATGCAAACGATCCACGATACCTTCCTTTAAGTCCAATAGATCCGTCTTGAGTTTCTAAGAGTGTTCCGTGTAGCATTTCCAATCATGAGAGTTGCGACACTTGCTTGCACGGCGATATTTATTTTATTTTTTGCTTCCTGCGCTTCGGTACCCAAAGGTCCCGTCGAAAAGACCGTTCTGCTCATTTCGTTGGATGGGTTTCGTTGGGATTACGTAGATAAGGTCTCCACTCCAAACCTTCACGCCTTAATGAAAAGCGGCGTCCGGGCCAAAGGGCTAAAGCCAGTTTTCCCATCGGTAACTTTTCCAAATCACTACTCGATCGTAACGGGCCTGTACTCTGAACATCAGGGCATTGTCTCCAACGATATGTACGATCCCTCTAACAAAAGGCGCTTTGCGATCAAAGATTCTCCTGAAGTCGACGCTTCCGATTGGTGGGAAGGTGAGCCAATGTGGGTGACCGCACAAAAGCAGGGTCTACGCTCGGGCACTATGTTCTGGGTGGGTTCTACCGCAGAAATTCAGGGGGTGCGCCCTACCTATTTCGAGAAGTACGATGCCTTGGTTTCTAAAACCGACCGCATCAAAAAGATTCTCTCATGGTTAGATCTGCCTCAAGAGAAAAGGCCGCGGTTTCTCACGCTCTATTTTGAAGATGCGGATTCGGTGGGCCACAAGTTCGGTCCGGATTCCGAGGAGGAAAAGAAAGCCATCGCCGATTTAGATCTTTCTATCGGGGAGCTATGGGCCGAGCTTGGAAAACGAGATCTACAAGACCTGATCGATATCATTATTGTATCGGATCATGGAATGGCGATGGTAGAGGCCAATCACGGGATAAGTCTTGAGAAGTGGGTGAAGCCAAATCAAGTAGAGATGGTTGGGGGAGGCGCTTTCGCTAATCTATGGCCCAAACCAGGAGAGGAAAATAAGATCTACCGAGCGCTTTCTCGGGCTGACTCTCATTTTAAGATCTATCGCAAGAAAGAGATTCCTGAACGGTTCCATTATCAAGCCCATCGCCGGATTGCTCCGCTTTTGATCCTTGCCGATGAAGGGTGGTATCTCGAGAAGTTTGGAAAGCATTTCAATAGGGGGGGGACTCACGGCTACGACAATGAGCTTCCTTCAATGCAAGGAACGCTTATCGTACGGGGGCCGAGTTTTAAAGAAGGGGTTGAGTTTGGGCCTGTGGAGAATATCGATCTTTATGAGCTGATGTGCCAGGTCCTTGGGATCAAGCCCGCTAAGAATGATGGAAATTTGAATCGAGTGAGCGGCCTTCTAAAAGAGCCTTCTAAAAAATAGAATCCCTCCCCCGTCATTGCGAGGATCGCGATGATAGGGGAGGGACGAATCTAATTAAACTAATTGGCCATTGAATTTGAGTGTTCGATCATCTGCCACGTCGATTCCATATTCGCTTGGACATTGGCCTTAATTTGAGAGGCCGGCGGAACGAACGAAGTTCCGATCTCAACGCCAAAGCTCATGCTCTGGTGTTTCCAATAGTAGTAGTCGGCGCTGGAACCGGGGGCCGTGTAAAGGACCTGAGAGATTTGGCCTGCTTCATAATGGTTCCCGGAAACCATTTTGTCGGCGAGATCACGGAATTGTGTTTGATCGGCGCCACCAACTCCATTGTACGAATAAGCCCAGGGATACATCATTAACTCGCCATACGAATGAAAGTCTTCGCTAGCGACGATGTGATGGCTATCGACGAAATCCATGATCGCTTTGATGCAAGCGTTGGGAGAACGATTTGGTTGAACAGGGTAGGGGTAGTCACGATTGGGATCTACTCCGTTCGATAACCTTTCTTCGCGGACAAACCCATCGGGGTTTACGACTGGGATGAAATAGATAACGTGAGTATCGAGCATTCGCGTTAGTCGGGCATCCGTTCCGTATTTGTTCGCTAGCTCATCCATCAATCCTAGAACGACTTCGGTAGAGATAAGTTCGTTACCGTGAGTCGCGCCCGTGATCATTACTTCTGGCAGCTGGGTTTTTACCGGTGTTTTCCCCGTCAGTCTAAGGGCCACGAGGGGACGACCTTCCTGAGACTTCCCGTAATTCTGGGTGAAAGCTAAATCGGGATGCGCCGTCACGGTCGCTTGGAGATGCGACTGTACATGATCAAAATCGTGATAGCCTGTGACCCATCCGTGGCTGCGATGTAATCCTTTAAACGCGTCATGAATATCTGCGTAGATCAATTTCGCATTCGGAGCCAAAGCCAGAAGTTGTTTGGCTTCCTTCGCAGGAACGTAAACGATAACACCTTCTGCGGTTCGACCTTCAATCGCATAGTGAGATGAAATCGCTTTCATCGTCGCCACGCTTTGCGGCGGCACAGCATAGGAAGAAAGAATAATATTCTCGGTGCCAAAACTAGGGGAACTGTATAAGCACACAGCTACCGAAAGCACGAGCAAGCTTTTGAAAGTTTTCATCACTGTAATCCTCGATAGTTTTTTAAGTCTCTAAGTGAGATAGACGCACCTTTCATTATTCACGGGATTGACGGCGCAGCGTCCGATTATCGTAGGCTTTCTTAACTTTAGTTAATGCGTAGGCCAGTGTTAAAATAACCCACCCCCTTAAAAAGACGAGGCACCTTGGACGCAAAAGTTACGACACTGAAAGCAGATGTAAAAACTCCTCCCAAGCAACCGGCGATTGTCTTAATCCCCGGAGGCCCGGGATTTAGCTCCTCGACCTGGGGCGATACCAGTTTCCTGCGTAAGACGCATGACGTTATCTTGGTCGATCCGCCTGGTACAGGAGGTCTTCGGGAGTCGGAAAATTACATTTTCCATGAGGTAGTCTCGGCACTGGAGGCCGAGCTTCAAAAGCTGAAGTGCAGAATGGTGTTAGTCGGACATTCTTTTGGCGGATTCTACGCAACCGCGCTCGCCATGAGAGGTTTCTTGCCGCACACACAATTAGTGGCAGTTTCGACCGAACTCTCTTGGCATTCCCATCAAGTTGCTAGTCAGCAGCGGTCGGAGATCCCAAATATCGATCGCTACCTCGAGGCTTTTTATGCCCATCCCAGCGAAGAGAATTTCGGTAGATGGCTAGAGCTACTAGCCCCTTTACTCTTTTCTGACGACAAAAGAGAAGCAGGGATGGAAGTGCTTTTGAAGGATCAGTTTTCGGGCCGTTCATTCGCCGAACTTTACGCCCAGGCCTACGGATACGAACAGGGGTTTTCCATGCTTTCAGAATTCTCCATGCATATCTCGCCTAAGTTTGTCATAGGGGGAGAGAAGGATGCCTATCTTTTGCCGGAGATGCTCGAGAGTGACGCTAGTAAGAGTAATTGTAAATGCGCTTTGATCTCAGACGCAGGGCACTTTCCGCAATTGGACAACCCGAAAGAGTTTGCAGAAACGTTGCTCACTTTTGTGAATTCGAATTGATGTTATAATTGCGTATTCATTTTTGCCAACCCCTATTCCCAGAGGCCCCATGAAACTACGTCTTAGTTTAGTCGCCGTTGGTCTTTTACTTTGTACCAGTCTCTCCGCTCTTGCTGCGGAAGGAGAGGGAGGGGACTACGGCAAAAAGAGCGGAGTGATTCCCAATTTCGTTTTCGGTCCCAAAGCGACGCTATTGGGAACTCCAGTTCCGTTTCGCATTGGTGCAGAAACTAAATGGGACAATTTTCTAGGGGCATCTTTCGATTGGGGCTTCTTGCCGAACATCAGTTTTAGCAACGTTTCGGTAAAGCTTAACGGATGGAACGTCGCCGCAAAAATTTACCCCTGGAAGTCAGCTTTTTTCGTAGGCCTTGCTATGGGTTCACAGACTTTCACCGGATCTCAAACGGGTACGGTCTTGTTCCAGCCGACGACGGTCACGACGGTCGTATCGTCTACCTATGTCGCGCCTCAAATCGGATGGCGTTGGGTATGGAGCTCTGGATTTTATTTCGGGATGGAATTGGGCGTCCAGATTCCGCTGAGTACTTCGGCAGCCACGACAAGCGACAAACCTTCTTTGGCGGGCCAGCCGGAATACCTTTTGATTCAAAGTCAGATCAATGACAAGGCTAACACCTATGCCAAAAATCCTTTTCCGCATTTCGGTTTAGTGCAGATCGGCTACTACTTCTAGCCTCCCGCTAAAGACTTCATCATCAGAAAGTCGAGCCCGGGCGTTTCGTGCCCGGGGTCGACATCTGGAGATTCCCAATCCGAACAACGCTGGTGTCTATATTCGTACTGATTCCGTTGGTACGAACCTAAATAGTCTTTCGCGTTGTCGGCGCCGCAATACCAATCGGTCAGAGGCAGCCCAACTCCTCGGGTATCATGACAGAACTCCCGCTTTGTTAATTCGTTAATTGGCATTCCTAGCTTAGTCGCTACAATCGCCATGAGCGTACTTAAGTGTGTGGGGTAGCAAGCGCTCTTCTGAGAGCGGATGCTTTTGCTGCTGATGATCATTGCCGCTTCAAACGCCGCGAGTGATAACTTGCTTGGTTTGGATCCCACCCCCATCCCATTGGACGTCAAGTCCCAGATAAAACGAAATCCCGGATTCATCTGAAAGTTTAGATTGCTTCCTTGATAGAGCTTGTCGCCGTGAGAAGTCACAAAATCGTGATGCAGGTCCCACGCGCTTTGCAGGGCCGGGCGTGAAGCAGGACACCTTAATGCTCGCATCGTAAACCCAAACATCGCTCCGGTCTCGGCGTCTCTTGAAGTTTCATTGCCTTCCATTGAAGAGGGGAGAGGCTCGATTCGCACAAACGCCCCATCGTGGCTGCGCACGGAACGGATCACAGCGTTTTCAATCGGCTGGCCTACATCACAAGGCAAAACCGCCAAAGCTAGGCCTGTCCAGATGAGGCTGTCGCCTTCGTGTTCCGAGTTTCCACGATCGTCTCTTGAGACCACGTAGCCGTTCTCAAGAAAACGACTCGTTAAACGAGATTGCAGCTCTCGCTCCCTTCCGTCGAACTCCGATAAGTTCGTGCCTTCCGGAATACCGCTGTCGTTAAGACAGGCCCAGTCTTTCTCGGCGTCACAACGTTTTCTGTCAGGCAACTGGTACCACTTCGGAAAACGATCCTCGCAGTTGGTGTAACAAGTGGTCGTCGCTAGAACTGCCTCTCCCGTGACGAGCATTAAAGACATAACCATCGTGATTAGTGAATTCGATCTCATGCCTTTGAGCTATCGCTCTTTTTGGGAAGGTACAAAGCTCAGCGCGGCATCAAAAGTGGAACATTAGTACGCTGTCCGCGATAACCGCCCTGGTTTACGCGGACAGAGTACTACTCGCTTTTCAAAGCTTCGAGGTTGAGTCGACGGAGTGTTGGGGAAATTACGAAGGTAGCGATGACGGTGATCAGGCTAATCACTCCTCCAAAGATAACGGCGGGAACGGTTCCCAAAAGGCTCGCCGCAATTCCTGATTCAAATTCGCCGAGTTCATTCGAGGATCCGATAAAAATGGAGTTCACCGCCGAGATTCTGCCTCTCATGGCTTCCGGAGAAGCAAGCTGAACGGCAGCAGAACGAATGACCATGCTAACGCTCTCAAACGCTCCGCTTAGC
>JBBQIT010000126.1:0-9501 GCA_038325205.1 Bdellovibrionota bacterium | reverse complement strand
ACCGCGACTTCTACGGGAAGCGGCTGCATGTAGAGTTGCGAGTAAACCAAAGCAGCAGCGGCAGCTCCGGTGCCACAAGCCAGTGTCTCTTTTTCTACTCCACGCTCAAAGGTCGTCGCCAAAATTCTCTGTCCCATATTTCCCTGAAAGAAGGTGACGTTCGTGCCTTCGGGAGCAAAAGCGGGGTGTCCGACCAAAAAACTGCCTACTTTGGTAATCGGATATTTTCGAATGTCATTCACTTCGAGAACCGCGTGGGGAACGCCGGTATCGATGCAGTAAAGGCGAAGCATCGTATCATCCATCTTGATGACCTTTTCCCAGAAATCGACTCGCTTTACGCCGCCCTCGAGCAGCGTAATTTCAACGTCTCCCTCTTCTCCCATCCGTCTTCCCTTGATCACTCCGACTTTAGTCTCGATGCTAATGACCTCTTCGAGGGGAAAATAGTTATCTGCTAAAAATCTCACGACACACCGGGCGCAGTTGCCGCACATTTCGGCTTCAGAGCCGTCGCAATTATAAAACTTCCACTCGCAGTGTTTGCCTCTGCCACGAGCCAGAACCGCGACCCCATCGGCGCCCAGGCCAAAATTTCGGTCACAGAGATACATGATCTCCTCTTTTTTAAGAGGAATATGTCCGTCTTCTTTCATGCAATCCAAGAGTAAAAAGTCGTTTCCCGCGCCATTCATTTTATAAAAGGACAAAGACATTACTTTTTCTCTCCTTCGGACTGGGCCGACTCTATCTTTTGGGACGCCTTAGGCGCTTCCGCCTGCGGACTACGTGGGCTTGGGTTTTTGGCGGCATAGGTGTCCACATAAGGGATCGGATCCCCTTTAACCCCACATCCCACCATTCCGGTGAGCAGGAGCAGAAAACCTACCATCAATATCTTCAAGTACTTGGGCATAAGTGGGCGAATGGATCGCCTTAGGAATGAAGTATCACCCACGCTATATAGGCGCAAGTGTTCGACGGAAAGCTAATGGGCCAGTTTTTGGATTACTGAAACGACCTTTTGAACGCCGTGACGCAGTTCGGCATCAGAAATCACAAGCGGAGGGGCGATTCGGATGACGTGGTCGTGGGTCTCTTTGCAAAGTACCCCTTCCTTTGCCAGCTCCTCGGTGTAGCGGCGAGCGCCCCCGGCAGCCGGTTCGAGCTCGATTCCGATGAGGAAACCAGTTCCCCTAACCTCTTTCACCTGAGGCAACCTCTTCTCGGTCAGCATTCCCACCGTGATCTTTCCTAGGTGATTGGCCTTTTCCGCAAAACCCTCTTCTTTCAGAAGGCGAAGAGCCGCACGACCGATGGCACAGGCCAAAGGATTTCCGCCAAACGTCGACCCGTGTTGGCCGGGACGAATGACGTCCATGACTTCGCGAGTGGAGACCATCGCCGATAAAGGAAGAAGGCCACCCCCCAAAGATTTTCCAAGAATCAGAACGTCGGGGACAATCGAGGAATGTTGAAAGCAAAAGTCTTTTCCCGTTCGCGCCATTCCGGTTTGGATCTCGTCTAAGATTAAAAGCATTCCGTTCTTGGTGCAAAGGTCGCGCAACTTTTTCAGATAGTCGGGAGGGGGGACTAGGATCCCCGCTTCTGCTTGAATAGGTTCTACGAGAACGCCCACCGTATTAGCGTCGATAGCATCGGCCACCGCTTGCACATCACCAAAAGGAACGACTTCGAATCCCGAAACGTAAGGGCCAAAGCCATTTTTATATGTAGGCTCAGTAGAAAACGAAATGATAGCGATCGAACGGCCGTGAAAACTATTCTCCATGACAATGAATTTAGCTTTACCCTCGGGAATGCGTTTCTTTTCGTATCCCCATTTGCGACAGATCTTCAAGGCAGACTCGACCGCTTCGGTGCCGCTATTCATCGTAAGCACCGACTCTAACCCGCAAAAATCGGCTAACTCCTTCGAAAATAGCGCAAGCTCATCGCTATAGAAGGCTCGAGAGCACACCGCCAGGCGTTTAAGCTGAGATTCTAAAGCCTTCACCAAAATCGGGTTTTGATGACCGAAGTTCAGGGCCGAATAGCAGGAGAGGAAATCGAGGTACTCATTGCCGTCGACGTCCCAAACCTTAGAACCGAGCCCCTTAGTTAACACCACGTCTAAGGGGTGGTAGTTGTGGGCACCGTATTGTTCCATCGTTTGCATGAGTTCTTTGGAGGTCATCCCCACTTCCTACCGTAATTTGGGGGAATTGGCGAGAAGACCGCCGTGCTTGATTTTTTCTGTCGACGATGTGATGACATCCCCATGGGATTTTATCTCGAATTGAGGCCAAACGGTCCGGCCGCTCAGGAATCGGCCACCAACGGATATTTTGCGGAGTTTTACGAGCAGACGCCGCCTCCCGTGTTCTGGCTGCTTTATGGCGTCGCGGGCTTTGCGCTGGTTTGTATGGGACTAGCCGCTTACTCCCTACTGGGAGACCTAGCAAAATCGGGCTCTTTCTTCGACACCCTGCTAGTGGCGTGTATTTTCTCTTCGGTTCCTTTCTACTTCCTGATTGGGCTGAAACTGGTAGGTTTTAGAAAAATGGTACGGATTTCCGGGGATGAGCTGGTAGTGGGCTTCCAGTTTTTAAGAAAGATAAGATTCGCGAAGCGAGTGAATCGTTCCCAGATAAAAGACATCAGCCTTATCAACCAAAGACCGAGGCCAAACGTTGCCCCTGGCCAACACGACGACCCTCAGTACTACATTCGGGGACATTGGCGCGTGGTAGTGGAACTAAGGAATGGGAAAAGTATTGTGGTCGACAGGCATACCGAAAAGGGAGCTTTGGAGCCCCTATCTCTTTCACTGATGAATTGGCTTAGTGAGGACTCTCGCCAGGATTAAGGCGAACTATTTCTTTGGTAACCGCCCCAGCTGTCACTTTGTAGTCGCGAGTGGCATCAATTCCCAAGACTTCATTTTTGAAATGAACTCGATGTTTGGTATTTGCCCGGAGAGGAAAGCTTACCGCCTCTCCAGCTCCAACATATTGAGAGGTAGTTCCACCGTCGATAGTGATACTGACGCCGGGGTTGACCGTTAATTCAAGGTTTCCTATGGGAATCGCTTTTAGAGTTTTATAAAGTTTTTTGTTCGAATTATTCATCAGAACATTTTCGGTCACGGGTTCGAAGCCATCTCGCTGAAAGCTGACGTTAAAATCGCGATTGCAGCCAAGTAGTAGCGTTACCGGGGTTTCCCCTTTGGCTTGTCCATTAACTTTGATGCCCACTCCACGAGGGTCGCTATCAATCGCTATCGAACATTCGTTGTTTGCAATTTTTCTAGCCGGCTCGGTTCCTGGAACGGTCTCGACGGGATCTTCGGGCTTTCGAAGCGGCTTACTTTTTTTAATATCGTTATTCGAATATTTCTTGATGACGCCCGTCATGACGGTAGGCAGGCCGCCCGCCAAATAAATTCTCCATACTTTGAAAGTTCCGATCAGGATGACCACTAATAAAATAGCGGTAATCAAAGTGCGAATCATCGTCGTGGCACTAATCGAACTCTCTTCATCCATCGGGAGATAATCTTCTTCTTCTTCTTCTTCTTCTTGCTGTTCTCTCTTTGCCGGTCGTCGTGGTTGAGGAGTAATCGGTTGGCTGACACTAACTCTCTGTGATTCTGTATAAGACGGCAGAGCCGCGCTTTCTTGGCCGCTTACTTCATTTAGCTGACTAATCGAACGTTCACGTCTCGAGCGCACCTCTTCGGCGTCTCCGGCTCGAGTTTCTAATTTGACTCCGGAAGATGGCAACTTCGATTGCCCGAACCGGTCCTCTTTCTTTGGACTCGTAGCTTGGGAACTGGTATTTCCTTCCGTAGGAACTCCGACACTACTGGCTTCGCCTCCGGCATCGGTGAACATTGAGACCGAGCTCTCGACGATAGTCTTTTCGTTCTGCTCTTGGGCCGCAATTTTTTGGGCGCGTGTAGCAGGCACTGTCTCGTCGGCCGTATTATTGAGCTGGGTGGGACGATTCGTAACACTATTTTGAAACTTTGGGTCTGTTTGGTTTGTGGGATTCGTACGGGAAATCCCTTTAGAGATGCCATCGTTACCAACATCGAAAGGAATCTCCGAAGGCATCGCATCGGAGTCGTTTCCAAAATTAGTTTCGCCAGTTTTTTCTACCGCTTCAGATCTAGTGAGATCGTCTTTATCGGCTGGTTCCTCTGATCGACTAGCAGAAGAAAACTCAGCGCTATTATTCTCGTCTTGATCGCCATCTTCGTTGTCATCGAGCTTAGCGCCTTGCGAGAAGGGAATCGATTGCCGGTAGATCTGCTCGAAACGCTTCTTCTCCGTTGAGATCTCCTCTTTGAAGACTCGAAGCATCGCATCGGCTAATTCTTTTTGAGTGAACGAACCAAAGTGCTTGTTGAGATATCCTTGAAGGTCCCGGTGCAAGTCGCCGGCGCTCTGATATCGGAGAGCTAAGTCTTTGGTTAGCCCTTTCATCACAATTTTTTCTAATTCGGCTGTTACCTTCGGATTGGATTTCGAAGGAGGCGGAATGATGCACTCTTGAATCATTTTGAGCGTCGCCATGTCATTCTCGGCGGAGAACAGTCGCTTCGAGGTCAGAAGCTCGTACAAAATAATACAAGTCGAAAAAATATCTGTGCGGTGATCGACCGGCTCGCCGTTGGCTTGCTCGGGCGACATATAACCAAATTTGCCTTTGATCACTCCCGAACGTGTTTCATCAACCCGATCTTTGGCTTTAGCGATACCAAAGTCTACGATCTTCACACTTCCTTCATACGAAAGCATGACGTTCTGCGGAGACATGTCGCGGTGGATAATATTCAACGGACGGTTAGTGAGGTCGTCTCGCTTTTTATGCGCGTACTCCAAACCTTTGCAAACTTCGCTCACAACGTACACGCCGTATTCGACCGGAAGGACAAAACCGATTTTCTTAATCTTGTTGATGAATTGTCTTAGATTTTTTCCATCGACATACTCCATCGCTAGCAAGTAAGTGTCGCTAGATTTAACGAAATCATAGATCTGAACAATGTTTGAGTGCGTGAGCATGCTGCTCAGCCGCGCTTCATACTCAAACATTCTGCGAAACTCTTCGTTCTGACTGTAGTTCGGTAAAATTCGTTTGATCGCAAGCTGCTTTTCAAACCCACCGGCGCCACTTGCTTTCGCGCGATACACTTCCGCCATCCCGCCCATCGCGATTCGTTCAAGTAATAGGTACTTTCCTATTTTGAATGGCTTAAAATCCAAGTGATCCCTTCTTGCCTTGGGACGTGCAAATCCCACGTCTCCATTACCTTTTTCGGCTTAAACGAGAGGAAAATTGACCCATTATCGGGTCTAAATAGGCGGTGACTCTTAATTCAAGTAGTTGTATAGTTTCCTGAATTAGACTTTGCGTGTTATTTGAGGCTATTGCCGTTTTTTTCGGTGAATCGACCTCGAAACTGCGAAGAAAATCTCAAAATTTTGTTAAGGGTTAGTTTATGCCACCAGCAGTTAATCCCGTGCGTCGAGCTTTAAATCGAATGATGGGGATGTTCTCAAGCGATCTTGCTATCGACTTGGGTACCGCGAACACTTTAGTTTATGCAAAAAATCGCGGCCTTATCATTGACGAACCTTCCGTTGTTGCGGTGCATAAAAATCCACGTGGCGGCCCGAGCAGAGTGTTGGCGGTTGGTCGTGAAGCAAAAGAGATGTTGGGAAGAACTCCTGGAAGTATCGTCGCTATTCGTCCAATGAAAGACGGCGTTATCGCAGATTTTGAAGTGACCCAGAGCATGCTGAAATACTTCATCGCGAAGTCCCACGAAAAGATCACTTTAGTTCGTCCCCGCATTATCATTTGCGTGCCTTTTGGAATCACTCAGGTAGAACGACGCGCTGTGAGAGAATCTGCGCAATCTGCCGGCGCCAGAGAAGTTTTCTTGATCGAAGAGCCCATGGCAGCTGCCATCGGAGCCGGCCTTCCCATCACCGAGCCGTCTGGAAACATGATCGTTGATATCGGCGGCGGAACGACTGAAGTCGCGGTCATCTCGTTGGGCGGCATTGTTTATAGCCAATCGGTTCGCGTAGCAGGGGATAAGTTTGACGAAGCGATCGTCAACTACATCAAGCGCCAGTACAACCTTCTCATCGGCGAACGCACGGCGGAATCCATCAAGATTGAAATAGGAAATGCTTTTCCCTTCGACGAAGTGAAGTATTGCGAAGTCAAAGGTCGCGACTTAGTCGTCGGAAGTCCCAAGACCGTTACTGTCTCAAGTGATGAAATCCGCGAAGCTTTGGTCGACCAAGTAAACATCGTAGTCGATGCCATAAAACAAGCTTTGGAGCGAACTCCTCCGGAATTGGCGGCAGACATCGTAGACAAAGGAATTGTACTCGCTGGTGGCGGATCGCTCTTAGCGAACTTCGACATCCTAATCCGCGAACGTACAGGCCTCCCTGTCATGTACGCCGAAGACCCGCTAAAATGCGTCGTAATCGGTTCGGGAAAAGTCTTAGATCAGCTCGACTTACTCAAGTCGTTAACGATCGACTAACTCTCGTATTTAATCCAGTAATTCAGACACTTAACAGCCATGTTCGTGTGCTGTTTTTCCCTAACTAACATTTAACTTCCCAATATCCGAAGATAGAGTCATATTAAGAGTTGTTAAACGGTTGTTTAAAAACCGTCGGTGAGGTCGAAAAGGTAACGAATACCTTTTCGACCTTGGTTGGTTTGGGGGAGTTGTGAAACAGCATTGTCATTCCTATTCATATTGGACTTTCTTGGCGTTGGCTTTAGCAGCACTCGCCGCCACGGCAACAGAACAACCTCTGACTCTTAGTCGCGCGCTAGAAGAAGCCCACTCACAAAGCCCAAGGTTGCAGCGAATGAAAGAAGCCTCTGAAGAAGCTGCTGCGAAACCATTGGAAGCTTTGTCCGCCAATCTGCCAAAACTTTATTTCAACGCTAGCCATCTCTTCGATGTGAAGTATCAGGTGATTGATATCAACTTTGGCGGGCCCGCTCAGTTCCCAGTGATCTTACCGAAGACGCAATACAGTTTGGGAGTCGCTTGGACTATTTTTGATGGACTGAAAACCCCGATTCTATTTGCGGCAGCGCGAAGATCGAGTGAGGCAGCTAGCCTCGACGTTTCTTATTCGGAACTGCAATTGGACTCTGACATCACTTTAAGATTTTATCGCTCCATCGCGACCAACCTACTTTCCGAAGTAGCCGAACAAAATATCAAGACATTAGAAGATCACTTTCAAAAAGCAAAAATAAGGCTCAAGGGTGGTACCGCAACTCAATTCGATATTCTTCGGATCAAGGTTCAGCTCGAAGAGGCTTCGCCAGAAAAGATAGCTGCAGATAGTGAAGCCGATCTCGCCCGTAAAAATTTAACGCAGGCCATGGGATTGTCAGGAGATGGAAGGCCTTTAGTTGGCGAACTTCCGATCCCGACTGAAAATTCGATTCCTAAAGATGTCTCGGTGGCGATGAGTGACCGCGCGGACATTAAAGCCCTTAAGCAACGAGCTGATGCAGCCGGTTCGGTGAAGACGGCGGCGCTGGGAAATTTTCTTCCTAAGGTCACCTTGGCGGCGCAAAAGGATTACTATAATAACGACGATTATTCGTTCTCTAAAAACCTGAAGGACGCTTATTCGGTCGGAGCCGTGTTAAGTTGGGAGCTCTTCGATGGTGGCGCTAGTTTCGCCCGCCACTCTCAAGCGGTCCACCAAGCGGCGCAAGCCGAGCTCTCGGCAAGGGAGGCAGAGCTGCGACTCCCTGTCGAGATTGATCATTGGAAACAAAAATTTGTTTATAACGTTTCGCTCTACAACGCTCGAACCCGCGCCATCGAAATGGCGACGGAGTCAGTGAGGCTTGCACAATTAGGATTTGATGCCGGAGTTCGCACGAACACCGACGTTTTAGATGCCGAATTAGATCTCTTTCGGGCACGCGCCGGCGTTGTCCGCGCTCAGCTCGATGCCAGCGAAGCTTTTTTGAATCTTGAACTAGCCTTGGGAAGGAAACTGTCAAATGGCCAAAAATAGAAAGCACATCATTGGCGTAGTAATCGCCATCGTGGTTGTGATGGGTTCATATTTTACTTATGAGCACTTCACTTATGTAAAGACGGACAATGCTCAAGTCGGGGCCCACGTCACGCTGCTCTCTTCGAAAGTGAACGGGACTATCGTTCAAGTATTCGTGAAAGAGAACCAAATGGTAAAAGCCGGAGAAGTCCTGGCCCAAATCGACACTTCAGATCTGAGTAATGCTTCGGAAGCCGCTTCCGCTCAAGTGGCTTCGTTAGAAGCTAGAATGAAAGAAGCAGAGATTGGTTACAAACGATCTCAGGCCCTCATTCACAGTCGAGCCGTCACTCAGGAACAGTTCGATAACGCGTTAGCTACCTATCGTGAAACGGAAGCAAAGTTAAAGGCAGCTCGCGCTCAACAAGATCAGGCGAAGCTAAATGTCGGTTACACAAAAATCTTGGCGCCTGTCGACGGAATCATCGCCCGAAAATCTTTAGAAACCGGCCAATTCGTTGCGGTTGGACAACCTCTTTTTGGATTTGTCGGCACCAACGAAAGATGGATTACCGCTAATCTTAAAGAGACGGAATTGACGTTAATTAAAATCGGAGCCCCTGCTGAGATCTCGATCGACGCTTTACCTAAAGAGGCTTTCTCAGGTGAAGTGGAAAGTATCGGACC
Source organism: Bdellovibrionota bacterium (assembly GCA_038325205.1). Classification (GTDB taxonomy): domain Bacteria; phylum Bdellovibrionota; class FAC87; order UBA2466; family UBA2466; genus JBBQIT01. The sequence continues at coordinate 742 of JBBQIT010000126.1, read as the reverse complement.
TAGCACCGGAGCCATCTTCAGCTTACTCCCTCCGGACAACGCGACGGGGAACTTCACTAAAGTGGTTCAGCGGGTTCCCGTCAGAATCAAGATTAAGGATCTAAAGGACGAGCAAGCGGAACGCCTTCGCGCGGGACTCTCTGCCGACGTCGCCATCCGAATTAGGTAGAAAGACGTATGTCTACGACCACCTTCCCTCTTCGATCTAAGTTACTCATTTTGACGGCGGTCATGGCCTCGCTGCTTGAGATCATCGACACGTCTATCGTGAACGTAGCAATTCCTACGATGATGGGTAATTTGGGAACGACGTTGGATGAGATTAGCTGGGTAGTGACTGGCTACATCATCGCCAATGCCATCGTCCTACCCATTGCCGGCTGGATGAGCGAGCAAATTGGTCGAAAAGTGTATTACACGGGTTGCATCGTACTTTTCACTGTCGCTTCTGTCGCGTGCGGCGTTGCCCCGAATTTAACCACGCTCATTATCTTCCGGGTAGTGCAGGGGCTTGCGGGCGGCGCCCTCTTGCCTACTTCTCAAGCGCTTATCTATGAAGCATTCCCCGTCGAGCAAGCAGGCATGGCCAGCGCCATTTACGGAATGAGTGTGATGATCGGTCCCACGCTCGGTCCAACGATGGGCGGTTTCTTGACCGATCACTTTGGCTGGCGCTCGATTTTCAATATTAATTTGCCACTGGGCTTAATCACCGCTTTTATGGCCTATATCTACGTCACCA
>JBBQIT010000125.1:0-9507 GCA_038325205.1 Bdellovibrionota bacterium | reverse complement strand
TATATAGCGTGAATAGTTGGATAGCTCAAATGCGATTTCTTCTGCAAGGCGTATCGGGACATTTCGCGACGCTTTAACAACCTCTTCAATTGGCAAATAATCATGTTGGCAAAGTTAGTCGGCAGATGATTCGCTGTCAAGCCTTATATAAAGCCTAATGTATATAGTGCAGACGTTAGATATACTCTCTTCCCTGTAAGCTTTCGGTAAGGCTTTGATGGTTTTACCTACCGAAAGGCTAGGGACGATTGATCGCCAGTCTAGCGGCCTTCTAGCTGGCAAGAAACAACAATCGTAGGGCGTCCGGAAGGCGAGAATTTACGGGAGAGGCCCGCAGGAAATGGAGAAATCACTTGAAAGTTGCAATTTACGCGCGAGTGAGCACGATTAACGGACAAGACCCAGAAATGCAGCTGCGCGAGCTCCGAGAATACTGCGCGCGTAGAAAGTGGACGGCCTTACGAGAATACGTAGACATCGGCGTTTCGGGTGCCAAGGAAAAGAGAGTTGAGTTGGATAAGCTCCTGGCCGACGCTCACCGGCGAAAATTCGACGCCGTAATAGTTTGGCGCTTCGATCGCTTTGCCCGCTCGGTGTCCCATCTTTTACGCGCTCTCGAAACGTTTCGGGCGCAGGAGATCGAATTCGTCTCTCTTTCTGAGCAAGTCGATACGTCAACGCCGACCGGAAAGATGATATTCACGGTTTTGGGAGCAGTGGCTGAACTGGAACGCAGCCTTATCGTGGAACGCGTTCGGGCAGGAATCCGGAATGCCAGTGCGAAGGGCAAAATCCTTGGACGGCCTCGGAAGGTCGCGAATTCGGATCGGATCGCCCAACTGCGGGCTCAGGGTGCTTCTTGGCGAGCGGTGGGAATTGCGCTTGGAGTCAGTCCATCGACGGCATTTTGCGCTTCGACACGAATCCCACGGGTCAAGAAAATATGACCCCAATTGCGGCAACCCGGCAGACGCATAGCGTGCATCCATTTCCCAGACGGAGTGCCTTAATTCCAATCGATCGCCGCTTTACGCCCGAAGAGTTCGAACGAGTGAAACTGGGCGTTGTCCCGCGCGAAATGGAAGATCATTGGTCGATCTTTCTAGAGCAGGGATGGCTTTACTTCGTCCGGAGCTGGACAGGCTACTGCATATTTAAGGTTCGCGTAGAGTATGACAATGATGCTGGGCGAATCATGGAAGCTTGGGCGAGCCGCGATCCGCGTCAATATGGAAGCACGGACGCCAAATACGATTCAGGAATATTGGCTATGGTGATTGAGCGTGTTTTGCTAAATCTAGAACCCTGATTAAATTTAACCGTTAAACGTTGTGTTCACCGAATCGAGTATTGTTATTTTCCCCGGGTGTTGCGTTGACTGATTAATCTCTGTATGACGGCATCGGAGAGCAATTCGGGAAAGTAATCTGCGAAAATCGTCGGGCTTTTGAGCAAAACGGCCAGCCGCGCAGTGTTGAGATGCGATACCGGTTCCGAAAGCCGATATTCCCGCGAGAACAGCGCTTCTGTTTTCTTTATCTCCCCCGACTTTAGCACTGCTCTCAACGCATTCCCGGTCCGAATCCCGGTCCGTTTTAGCGCCTTTACACATCGATCGTCAATATGCGGGGGAAACGGCCTGCCGGACTTGGCGGCGGCTCTCCAACCTAGAGATCCAGGCCTCTCGCATTCAAGTAAGGCTATGAGCCTTGCTGAGTCGATTTCGATTTCGCCGTCCCGCCCATTCGTGTAAAGGTCTTTATATCTGTCGATTAGCACTTGCTGATAACGTCGTAACGCCAAAAATTCATCCTCAAGCATCTCGATTGCTCCCGCAATCCGAGCGAATCGTCTTTTAATTGGTGGTGGATACTTGATTCCGCTCTTATAAACCACTTCGTGTTCAATTTCAGCCCAAGCATGCTCCAGAATGCTTCGCACCTGAATTTCGAACCATCTATTTCGGAGAGCGGAATATCGGGGTGAGGTTGACCAACTCCGTTTGGCCCGTACGATAAGATGAACAGACGTGTAGCCAAATTCGATTGCTTCAAGCTTTTCACGTTTATTGACGGATTTGTGAAGGTCTATTTCCAGGGCCTTGTTAAGCGCTTCTACTACGACCTGCACGTCATCTTGATAGTACGTTACAACTCTCGCGGCAACTATGTCAGTAAGCTGGCGTTTTGGTTGACCGTATTTTTTCTCGCATAACTTTAACCATAGGGAGGGAGTTTTCTTACACCTCGCACTAATTAAATGAACCAAAGCTGGACTATTAACGAGAATTTCCTCGATTAGAGCCGTCGCCTGCTTAGCTGCGGTTTCATGATCTTCTCTGTTCGCTACGAAGCTCTTGATGAAACGGCCCGCAATAGATCTCCGCGTGCGCGCCATGATCGAATCAGCGAAGCAATTTGCCGAGAATTTCGATTCGTGTTCTGCGCGGCTCCAGATCGTCAGTATGCTTGCTCGCAGCGATCACGTAGCGTGCTGCAGTTCCTTTTAATGATTTGGATTGAGTTTCTTTTTCAAACTGCTGAAGTTTTCGCCCGGCGGCTATTGGGTCTAACTTTGCTAGAAGCGATCCCTTTTTGCTTACGACGTCCAACGCTCCAATTAATGCGTACAACTCATTTGATCGGCGAAAACGATGCGTTTTTAGATGGGGGAGGGCCTTATCAATCCACTCTGTAAGCGTTCGAAGTCTTGATTCGATATACGAAGCTTCTGGAAAACCATCAGTATACCGATGATAGTAGAGGTCAATGGCTATCTTCTGATGCTGGGGTCCGCCTTCGATCAGAAGAATCGCGATCTCTGCAGCGAATTCAGCGGACCGCATCCTGGCAAGTTGGTGCTTTGTGAAAACACCTTCATTCTTCCAGAAGGGCCACTTCGAGATTCGTTCGACAAACTCTTTGAACTTACCTTGCTTTTGAGCATGACGAAGTTCCTGTTTCGACAACCGCACGACGTACTTGTTTATCCGGGCAAAAATGTCCTGTATGTCGGATTCGGAGTAACCGGAGAGTTCCTGAACGGCAAAATCAAAGTTCCACAGGCGCTGTTGCATTTCCGGGGTCAATTTTGAAAACTTCTTGCCTTTAAATGTAGCCGCAACACTATTGTCGCCAACCTCGGTAAGCGTAAACCCGTCGTCTAAAAATTCCTTTACGGCCCTAATCCTTTGTTGACCATCGATAACGGAGAATTCTGTGCGACCCGTTTGTACTGAAGTAGTCCGCTGCATATAGATTGGAGGAATCGGACGGCCGTTGAGTATTGAGTCTATGAGATAAGACTTTGCTGCTTTTGGCCACACGCCTTCGCGTTGAAACTCGGGTTGCAGCCTAAGCTGGCCAGTTTTTTCCAACTGCAGAAGGGTGGCCACATCTCTTGTAGTTATACTGACTTTTGTTTCAGGCATATTCTCCGAAAGGTATCACCAGTTGGGCCTCGCTCGAAGTGAAAACTGATCCTGACTGATTTCTGGCGCGCATTCAAACTAATTGAGTGCAAACCCCCGTTCGGAAATCCCTTCAAGAAACGCGCTAGTAACGTCTGCCGTTTCAACAGGCGATTTCGGGCAACTTGCGTCCGGAAATTAGTAGTTTTCGAAACGGGGGGCTCGCAACTTCAGCCCTGCGTACGAATAGATCGACCGGCGTCCAACCCCACAAGTCATTCTTTCAGCCGGGGTGAGGATGCGATCTTTTTGCGTCATTTCACTATTTCTTAATCTCTAGAGAGGGTTTCAGCGGGGCTTCGAGGCGTTGCACTATTGTCGGGTCAATCGAGCTTTGTCCTACCGCGTCGGCCGTCGAAGCCACGAAGGACATGTACATCTTGCGGCCCGGCCAGGATTTACCACCTTCGCGCGGAAGGGCCCAACATCATCGAGAGGAAGGTTGCTGAAGTCCTACAGCGAATATCAATTGATCTCACCTCGTGCCATCCTTTTCGCTGCTTCGTTATAATTCTCTTACTTGCGGCGATTGGTTGCGCAGCGATTGTCTTTATTGTCGTGCTCGCGGTCGGATTTGGAATTTAATCTTCAGCGTTCCTACTGTTGAGGATTGTTAGGGCCATCTGTGGGCGCCTCTGGAGTTTGCTGTAAGAAAGCCAGCAATTCGTCAGCAACTTTCTTGGTTTCGTCTAGATTTATACCTTTCCTTTGAAACGCTTGCCTTCCCCATTTTGGATTGGCATGTTCATACTGCTCAACGACCACTTCGACGGAGGTTTTCGTCGCGTCCTCCTTTACGATAGTCAGGAAAACGCGGAATCCAGTTTCTTTCAATTTGGATCTTCGAAGTGAGCCTATGGCACTCGCAATCTGTCCGGCGTCTCTATCGGTTCCCGAGATTGTATGTCCCGCTTTGTGCATGTAGGTGATTGACCTGTCATAAACAACCTCGTAAGGCTTTCCAATCTGGAACGAAGCACCCACCTTCCGCTCATGTACTTGTGCATATATCTGAGCGCAACTCACAAAGCACAATAACAACGCACTCAACACTTTCATATTCAGTCTTTCCTCCTATCTCCGCTTCCGAAGTAATCACCTAGCGACCTTTGAAGGATCACAGGATTTTCCATCTTCATTGAAGATCACGGCCATCAGAACGACTGATGGTCCGCCGATGCTGAATTGAATATCCGTGGCACCGTCTTTTGTCTCGGCGCTGAAATACTGCTCGGTCGAGGAAGAAAACGCTCCCGAATGGAAGCAAAATAGCTGACCTTTTTGTACGACTTTGCGCACGTCTAGGGTTTGAGTAGGAGAAGCGAACAACTTTACTCCGAAAATCTTCCCTTCGGCAAATTGAACGCTGATTCCTCCCCACCCGTTCGGGGCGGGCACAAAATCCATAAAATCAGCTCCAGTCGAGTGTGGATGTCCAAAACGCCTGATTGCGTCTCCAGGAGGCTTCCCGAATAGGTCAATGAAATCAAATCGCATTCGCAGAACTTCTTCGACTTCATATAGTTTTAATTGGGGTGTCGGCCGCGCGATTGGAAGGCAGAGAACTAACACTAGGGCGAGAATCGTGGCTGTAATGCTTCTCCGAACGTACATCGGACCCTCCATTGACGAATTGCAGGGAAATTCTCTGATTTAAGTATCCGTAGTCATATCACATAATGTCCCGAAAGTTTGACCGCACAAGAAATGTTCAGCTAGAAGCCTTCGAGGTCTTCACCGATCCCCAGGGGTCCCATCGCGTAGACATATTGATCCGGCTAGAGATATGAGCTACTTGCGTCCAACCAGTCTTGCCGCATTTTCGGGCAATACCGATCTCGTTCCCGGATGAATGCGGACCAACGTGTATCGAGCTTTTTAATCGGTTTCGAACGTTCTGTTTTCACTTCCTTAGAAATGAGCGAGGTTACTGGCAGGCCCCAACGCCTGGAACACAATCAAGATCAGGTGATGACGAACAACCTTCAAGACGATCGGTGCTGGGTCAGGCAGTGTTAATACGTGATAAAACCTGAAGGACAATTGATATGACCAATACATCTGTGACGTTTGTTTTGGTTTCGACCTTTGAGCGGTCTTTTTATTAGGTCTAGTCTTATCTTAATCGTACAATGCCTTCCAAATCGGTCAAGCCCGGTGGCCATGGACATTCGAAGGTTTGTTGCATACCTAGCACTCGCAGTCTGGCTTGCCTTCACGGCGGTCCTTGTCAATTCGGCTAACGAATGGCGTTCGTCAAAGATGAGGATCAGCGAACTGACGGGGAAATTGGATTCAATCGCGAAAGAGATCGATTGGGTTAAGAAAAACGATGTCGAGTCGATACAGATATTGAACCGAGCCCAAAAGGATATAGCTTCTACCCAGACTGCTCTCTTGGATGGGATTGACCACGAACGTATTCGGAGGACAAATTTCGAAGCTGAAGGCTCTTGGTGGCTGGGCCTATCCGTTTTGACTGCTGCTCTATGGGCGAGTAAAAAGCGAATATGATATTCTGCCGCCGTTACGGGAAAAGAGGTTCTGTCTGAGAGCGAATTGGAAGAACTTCGGCGAGGATTGGCGCATAGGAGCCGCTACACGGTGCAGGAGTTTTACCGGAACGCATACGCGGCCCGTTCGGTTGAGTGATTCAAGAATTGGTGACGGCGTGGAAGTCGCTGAGGAAGTGGAAGTGAGGAGAATGCTGTGACTGACGGCGATCCGCTGAAAACCGGCATAGGAGCGGCTGCCGAAGCCCTTATGAAACCATTGACCGATTTGGTCGAGAAAATCGCGGGTCCTGCGGCAGAAGAACTGGGACTTACCTTCCAAGACCACGTACGAGCTTTCAGATTTAAGCGCCAGATTCGATTACTCCAAAAAGTAAAGGAATATATCGCGGAAACAAAGCAAGAACCTCAACGAGTTCCCCTGAAAGTACTCGCTCCTATATTTGAAAGCGCAACACTTGAAGAGGATGACTGGCTACAGGATCGGTGGGCGGCGTTGCTGGCTAACGGAGCTACTTCGGACGGAGTGCGGGTCAGCTATGCCGAAGTACTTAAGCAGCTCACGCGCCATGAAATGACACTTCTCCGAAAGGTATTTTTCGAAGTATTTCCCAGCAGATATGCCTCCATTTCGCCGGCGCGAATGAGAACGTTAATTGAGGAATGGGACGTACTAAATTTCCCTGAGCTTGACCCTTTAGGGACTTTTCCGCACTCAGTCTCCAGGATTGTTGAAAACCTAGTGCGTTTGGGATTGTTTAGTGACAGGGAAGGAAGCTTGGCGGAATATCAGTTGTGGAGATTCCAAATTTCAGAATTTGGCTACGATTTCGTCTCGGCCTGCGAGTCTCCTCATACTCTCCGGCAGGCGTTACAAAAAGCAGCTAAAACAAATGCTGATCTTCGAACCTAGAAAGTAAAACATTACGTTGGAAAGCGGGCGTCCGATTGATCCGTTCGACCACTTCTGATTTTATGGCATGTTTGGATGGTTGTTTCGAGTAGCGCCGCAGACCGAGCTCTGCAAAACACACTTGTAAAATTGTTCACCCTCATATCTGCAACGTAGCTATCGCATGTTTCGGAACATTTCGGAAAGCGACGCGCTCAACGCGATCGCGATCTTCTCGATGTTTAACAGCCTGAGGTTTCTCTCGCCTCTTTCAATGCCACCGACATAAGTTCGATCCAAGCGGCACAGATCGGCTAGTTCGGACGTGCACCGGATTTTATGCAAAAAAAGGGGGCCCCGTCGGGGGCCTTAGCAGGTATTCGTATACAAAATGATTTTTTCGGTACTGCTGATTCGACCGTGGATCGCGCACAGTTCCGAAGGTTCGTTAGAGTTTCTGGAGTCAATATCTGAAATCCCGCCATAATTCAACCACTACCAAAATTATTCCCAAAAGGAGAAAAGCAGAAAACGCATTGGTATGGGAAGTCAAGCGAGCGACGAGCGCCAACCCAGGGGTTTAAGCTTCTTGGTGTCGGTATCGAACATTTATTGTTATAAGCTCGCCAATTCCGCAAAACAATAAGAGATCAGCTAGGCCTCGGATTCTACCCTTCCGATCATGAAAGAAATTGGCGGTTGCGACGCTGATACCCTTTTGGCCATCCGATGAACTGACATGTTTGTTGGCTCGCGAGGCTGCCGGTAAGATTGTCTTGTCCCACTAGCATCTTCTGCCAATCTCACCTTTGACAGTCCTTTGCGAAATCCGACAAAGGTTGGAACACGAACATTCTATATTCGATTGAAATAATAATAACTGGAGGGACTTGCCTGATATGAAGCCTGTTAAAAACTACTACCGAGTCATGTTGGGGAAAAAGAGCATGCACGCTGCAGAATGCCTATCCGGAAATTTCATCGGAACGGACTTCGACATTGACCAAGACCTAACGAACAAACTGCCAGAAGAGTTGCGATCCTTCAACAAGGAATTCATTCCCATGTACCTCGCAAAATGCCCCGACAAAACAAGGATTGGGGCTGGGCTAGCCTGCGGAGCGTTATGGACGGTGTCGAAAGGGATAAATAAAAGCGACATCGTGCTGTGCCCAGATGGATCCGGACAGTATCTGGTAGGCGAAGTTACTGGTGATTATAGCTACCAATCTGGGAAGATTCTTCGCCACCGTCGTCCTGTGAGATGGTTCGGCTTTAACATTCAACGGGCAGCCATGAGCGAGGCGTTACAACACTCCGCCGGATCAATCGGTACCGTTAGCGACATATCGAGTTATTACGAAGAAATTGAAAAATTAATGAGCGGCATTTCCACTCCGAAACTAATATCGACGGATGAAACCGTAGAAGACGCTACAGCTTTTGCGCTAGAGGAGCACTTAGAAGATTTTCTGGTATGCAACTGGGCACAGACGGAACTGGGTAAAGATTATGATATTTACGAGGAAGATGGCGAGAAGGCGCGACAATACCAAACGGATACCGGGCCGCTTGATATCCTTGCGATCAGCAAAGATAAGAAGCGATTGTTGGTTGTAGAATTGAAAAAAGGTCGGGCAAGCGATGCGGTTGTGGGGCAAACTCTGCGCTACATGAGCTTCGTTAAGGAAATGCTGGCGGAAAAGGATCAAACCGTACAGGGAATCATTATTGCTCTTGGGGATGATCAGCGAATTCGACGCGCTTTGGCTATGGTGTCTAACGTTCGGTTCTGCCGTTATCAAGTTAGCTTTAAACTAATCGGAGCATGATAAACAATAAATAAGAATCAGGCCTACCGCAAGGCGGGACAAGCGAGAAGCTTCCGAGGACATGCGCCGAACACGTAGCTGCCCATGCGAAATAGATGTGACCCCTATTAGGATTTCTAATCCTTAAGTTTTATTGAGCGGTGGGGGCGTGCTGTCGCAGGCGTGTTTGTTTCGTCCTCCTACTTCTTCTTAGGCAACTCTTTGAGTTCAATTGACCGCAGACGAATTGGATTCGCCTTAAGATGCCGTTCGATTTTTTCGAGCGGGCTTTCTTTGTGACCGATAGCCTTAATCACATCCCGAGAATCTGGTTTCAGCGTCCTGGTTTCCCTCTGCTGAAGTTCCCCTTCCAGTCTGCGCGCTTCCAAAACCTTCAGCATTATGTCAATTTCTTTCGACTCCGCGTCCAACGGCCCCAATACTAAGTCGAGCTTTTTGCTCTCGTTATCCAACTGCTTGCCTTCAATATCCAGTTCCTTGGCTTTGATATCGAGCTTCATACGTTCGTTTTCTAGTCCTTTGGATTCCACCTCTGCATTTCGGATTCTGATATCCGCCGGCAACATGCACGCCGATCTCACAAGATCTACAAAGGCTTTAAGTCCGCCCGTGTTTACGAATACGGCGGCAGTAACGCTGAGTTCAATGGCCATTCCCAATTCGACATGTAATGGGGAGTGCCTGCTTATATTCCCAACAGTGAGTTGGTCTTCGCGATCAATTCGCTTGTGATTGCGATATTCAAAGTGTCTTGTAATCGGGACTTCTACGTATTTCGGATCCATCAGTACGCGAACGAGC
>JBBQIT010000124.1:0-9538 GCA_038325205.1 Bdellovibrionota bacterium | reverse complement strand
CCTGATTCTCTCGTTCAGCTCGCAGAATCGAATCTCCCACGGCTATCGCTCCTTCGGCGTCGCGGGCCTGCACGAAATAGTCGACGGCATGGTGTAAATCCCCTTCGCCCCATCGTTCCTTTCCCTTTTGTACAAGTGCGGCGCCAGTTCGCTCCGTTGGTGGCCTATATCGACCTACCCAGCGACGCATATTATCGTAATCGAGAAGGGCCGAGGTAACGGCCCGGGGGATATCCGGCGCAAGCGGAAATAAAGAGGTAGTTTCATCAATCCCTGTCGCAACCTGAGAAAAATTTTGGGCGGCGAATGGCGCAGCATATTTTTTCAACATCTGAGCATTTCCCGATGCGACCAGAGCGCGTTTGACCTCATACAGATTTAAAGTGGAGGTATCAGGGACCAGCTGAAAATAGCGTTCGCTAAGTTCGGTGATAAGCCCCATTTCTTCTGCTTGCCGAGGAGCCAGACGGTGAGTGATCTCGATTCGCTCGGAATCGATATAAATTCGACTGACGACCGTCCCCGTTCCTTGGAGCGCTTGAAGCGCAATATCGTAATAGTCGGACTTTACTTCACAGACCTTTTTTTCGACGGTCAGCTCGAATGAGACGAAGAAATCGGCCTTCATTACCATTTTTGTGATGCGGACGAGGAGCGCATTGGCTTGCGGTTTGATGTCGGGTCGAGTGACCCGCGACAACGCCGTGACACTTGCGGTGAGCGTGTTTCGCAAAGTGAAATCTTTTTTGCCACCGGCTTTTTGTTCTACAAACTCGGAAAGCAGCGTGGTTCCAAGACGCAGAAGATCGTCTTGCATGCCTAGCTTTTCGAGTCCGAAGATCGATTCCTCAGCCCCATAGTCTAAAAGGATCATGTATTGCAGAACAGAGCTAGCGGCAAATCGATTGCCCGCAAGAAGTGCAGCATCCAAGATGTCCGCGAGGACGTTAACATTGGCTTCCGAAAACGCGGCGTCGATACGATTTCTATCCCGCGCTAGCCGCGCCGCCGTTTCACGCGATTTTCGATTCCCCTCGACGATGGGGATGCCAGGTTCCCGAAAATCACTTCCACGTCGTAACTGGCCGAGTCCGGGTAATACCCGTGTCGCAATATATTCCCGAAATAGAGGAGCCGTGCGCTTTTGGATCTGTTTCTTGTCTAAGCCGAGCAGCCAAAGGTGCGCGATGGCGGTTGCCCCCCAATTTTCACCGGCAAGGATCCTTTTACCTGCGTTTTCGCTGGGCAGCGACATCGTGGCGATGGCCGCTTTGATGATTCGGTCACGGGTATCGCTCTGAAGGTTTCGATAAAATTGGCCGGCGGCAACGCCGAGATACTGCCGAACCCGCTCTCGAGACGAGGGCCCGCCTTCCTGCGAGACCAGGAGCGCACAGAGTGGGTCAGAGGGGAAAACTTGAGCCACCAGCCCTGCACAAAGTGAGAAAACGAGCAATAGTAAATACTTAAACATTGGCGAGCGCACTCTACCAAAGAAAATCAAACTTACAAAGTTTGCCCCACTCCCTAACCACTGGCCGCACTACTTAATTAGGTTGAACTGATTTTATCCACGCTGTAGGGATGGCAAATGATCAAATTTATATTGGTATTGCTTTGTCTTTTCCGAGCCTCATTGGTTCAGGCGGACACGTTACCGGAAGCCGAGCTGATCGCTGGCAGCTACTCCAATGACGATGCCACATCGTTTCTCACCAATGTGATGGTTGTGGAGTGGGCGGGATCGCTCTATCTTAAAGCGAATCTGAAGTTCTTTGAGAATTTGTCCACCGAGAAGGTCTATAGCCAACTTCATCGAAGCCCTCTCGAAGGGGTTGTGTATCGGGCTGATATTAAGACGGTAACCTATTCTTGGTGGTCAAGGCGGGTATGTGAGTTTCCTTCCTATATCTACTTCAACCTGGTCGACAAAAAGGTTTTTGTGAACCGATCGGGCCCCTCGGTGATAGATATCGATTTCTGCAAAAGCTACGGATGGGAAGAAAATATTATAGAGGCACCTTATCAACGCATAGAGCCTCCTGAATCCACGGTTCCCTTATTCACGTCAGGCATGGTTTCCCTCACGGACGGCACCCAATCCTCTGTAGTCACAGGGATCGGTCTTCGCGGTTTCAATAAATGAAATCGCGTCCTCCTTGAGTGATCGCGCGACCTCAAAGGTCGACGGCTCACAACGATTTCGCGGCTATATACAAGGTGCATATCCTGGATAGGGACGACCTGGAAACTTGTGGTGAGGCCTCGAAGAAAGGCGGGCTTCGCCAACCACCCCTTTCCCGAATTAGTTAAGTTCGAAATCTTCATCTTGAACTGCGCCCACTTCGAGCATTCCCAATCCCACTCGTATTACTAGGGAGCCGGCTGACTTTCCCGCGAATGCCCTGATCAGGGTAACGTAAGCATCTGGCCCCGCTATCTCGGTGGCGATATTGTTTGCGAACTGATCGCGCGGCCCAAAATTCTTGTACAACTTTGAATAAAAATTGATCGCGTCCTGGTCGAAGCATTCGGTTGACGAACCTGCGTATTGGTTTCTGACTGAAGCTCCCCCAACCACTTGATCCAGATAGTTGGTAGATTTTGTTAAATATGGTTTTTGGCATCCCAAATCTCTGAACAGCTCTATCTTGATGCTGGTCGTAGCTCCATCAATCGTCAAAGTGGCTCTCATCGAGCGCTCTGATTCGTGTAGCCAGAGATTCTGCTCCAGAAGAGTCAACATCTCCTCTTTGTCCGAATCTTCCATACAGCGTTGGACATAAACTTGGGGGGCCGCCATAGCCGCCGTTGAAGCCGCTAATCCTAAGAAAACCAAAAAGCGTCGCATATGAACTCCTCTGTAGTTACTGGACCTTTTTCTCTCGGTCCGTTGAGTGTTGTTAGAGCAAGAGAAGGGCCAGGAATTCTTGGCTTACTTGGCCTTTTTTAGCCTAATTTTCGGTCGCTTCCGCTGAAAACCGTTCCGATCTTGGACCACGTGGACGATTGCCATGCCGGTGATGGTGAAAGTATCTGGTTCTTTTATGACGACCACTTTGGCTAAAGCCGCGCAAAAGCGCCCCGAATTTTGTGCCGGCAGTCAGGGAAATGGGGATGCGATTTTTGCCCACTTCCACTTCCACTTCTTGGCACACATCAGTTCGGTTGGGCCTCTATGCCCCTTTGAGCGCACGTGCCGGTTCGACCGGCGTCCAGAGGAATGCCTAATTGCAGACGCGAATGTTGGCGCCGTTAGTCTGCGTCCGACAAAAAAGGCCGGTACCACAATCGAGACTCGATTGGCAAAAGTGTCCACGGCCGCCCTTGCCCATGCAGAAGTTGGCTCCATCGCCACGATCTCGGCACCACATATTGCTGGGACAGTCCGTAGCAAACCGACAACCATTTTGAACCGCCTGGTAGGCGACCGTGCTCTGTCGTTGAAGGTTTCCGTAATTGTATCCCTCGACGAATTTCTGCTGCAACGTTGCTTGATAATCCGCAGGGCAGTTTCCTGGAGGCGAAAAGGATTGAGGGCTGCCCGCGGTTCCTTGCTGGACGCCCACGTTGTAAGCATTTGTGGGGTTACAGATTTGGTCTTTACTCTGTTTCCATCCTTCAAGATAGCCACTGAGATAGACCGAAAAAAGCGATGAATCGCAAAAGGCCGGCATCCCGGTCTTTTTGTTGTTGGTCGCTTGGGCATCCGACTGACCTTGCGCCATCCCCTTTTGATAGGTGCATTCGGCTTCCACAAATAACTTTCTCTCTTCGGTAAACGCAGCGGCAAAGAGGCTACGAGTTTGCGGATAGGACGCGATACATCGTTCGTAAGCAGGCGGTAAGGTTGGAACCCCTCCTGAGCGGGCTTGGAGCTTGCCTTGTTCTGTAACTTTAGCGGGACTGCAAAATTCGCCGAGGCCCTTTTTGTAATTGAGCGAGGAAACTTTGTTGAACTCACTTCGCTTCGCTGCGGAACAGAGTTTAAATTTGGCATCGATGTTGGAGCGGTCGATTCCTTGCGTTCCCTCTTGGTAAGCTTGAGTATCGACGCCAGTCCCTTGGCAAAAGGTCTGAAGTCCCTCTCGATGTCCTTTGTGGTAAGCGCCTTTAAGTTTAGCGACCTGACCTACACCGCAAACGGAAAACGTTTCGGCATTAAATTGAGGGGGTTCTCCTTTGGCTCCGTAAGCATTCCCCGCATTTTCAACTTCGGGTTCAGAACAAAAGTTTTTAAGGCCACTCTTGTATCCTTTGCCGTAAGCGATCTTAACGTCCGCTCCATTTTCGCAAATGTGATAGGCGGAAGAGGTAAACTCAGAAGCTCTTCCCTGCTGGCCGTGCGCAGCAGCCGTTCGTTCGACTGTTGCGGGATCGCAGAAGCGATGCTTCCCTTCTTGGTAACCTGCTTGAAAATTGGTCTGAAAAACAGAGTGGTGTTCGTCGGTGCAAACGCCGCCTGCTGCCGCACTGTAATCCTCGCCCCGCATCGCTTGGGCAACGCCGGCTTCGCGAGCAGCGTTCGGCTCACAGATTCGTGGGGTGAATGAGCATCCACTAAGCCAAAAAAGGACAAAGGAAATTCCAAGAAAGCGGAACATAGGGCACCTCATTTAGGTGCCCATTATGCGAGAACTAGAGCTTTTCGTAAAGACAGCCGTAGAGAAGTTTTCCGTCTTCCGTATTTAGCTGAAAGTTAAGCTTTTTACCATCGCCTCGGACCTGGCCTTGGTAGTGGTAGGCGGTGGTAGAGGAGGGGCCCACGAAAAGGCCAATCATGGCGAGATCGAGTCCCTTTTTGTCGTCGGTCCACTTAGCCGTCATTGAAGAGGTCATCGAAGCGCCTGCGCCATAGCTATCGATCGTAGTTTTAGTTCCCCCGATGTTGAAACTTAAGTTGCTAGACGCCAGTGTATCGCAACCTTGCTGGGTAAACGTTTGAGTATCTTGCGTCGTTTTTCCGCTAGCATCGGTGCAGGTTCCTTTCCAAGTTCCTGAGAAGTCAGGGCAGACGTCGGCGTCTGAGGTGGCGTGAGGGGGGATCGGGAGAGTGAGGGCAAAACCTAAGGACGAAAACAGAAGACCTAACGCAACGATGATTTTCATGGAAGCTCCTTTTGGAAAAAGTATGGAGCTTAGCTTCGGTTAGGTCATGACCCTCTCCGTTATGCCGCAAACACCTATCGTTTTACGTACATTTCGTTGTAGGCGTTGTCGCACGGACTTCCGGGTGAGGGAGTTTTGGATGCTTGATTGAGGATTCTTTGGCGAGCACTTTCAAGTCGCCGTCTCAGAAGCCCTCTTTCCGCTTCCGTAATTTCATCGTGGTAAAGGGGTTGTCGATGCTTGGGATGATCGAGAGCTGCCAAAATGGAGTCGTGCCATCGTAAGAATAGCTCAGAATTTTCAAATTGAAGATAGGGGAGTAACTCGACCGTCAGCGAAAACTTCGCATCTCTTTCGATGTCATGCATAAGCATGGCAAAAGCATCCAAATCGGCGGCCCCTAGTCGGTGAGTAGCCAGAGCTTCTTTGACCTTGAGGGTGACCGACTTTTCTTCGGTTAAAACCTTCCAGATCTCCTCGATGGGAAGCATTTTTCGCCGTTTTCCAAAGTCTGGTATCAAAGAATACCTGTGTAGCTCATTGGCTTCCTCAGGCAAAAGCACTTCAATAACTCGTCGGACTTTGGGAAGCTGCGCTTCCGTGACGTGTCCTTGCATCAGTTTATTGAGCACCGAAACCAGCTCCTTTTTAAATCGGCCACCATCTCTTCGATTATTGGCTGTTAACCGATACATTGCCTCGATATCGTTATCGGTAATCTCAACACTTGCTTCTAAATCCGAGGTGAGGCGTTCCGAGAGGTTTTGGACACTATTCAAGACGTGAGCTGGTGGGAGGTTTTGATTTAACTCCATCTTGTCGCTGTGCAATTTTATAAACTCGGCAAGATTTGTAAAGTGTGACAGCAAAGTCTCGATTTTTTCTTTTGGCAACTGGGCCCCGTTTAGGTCCCATAATGCGTTAAGGTAAGCGGTACCAAATCTTAAGGTCGTTTTCTTTCCCTTTGCGTCGGTCCAAAAAAACGTATTTCCCTCTCGGGACAGAAGGACACCGTCTGCCAACTGGCGCATTAAGGAAACTTCGCGCGGAGCCGCGTGGGATATTTTTGCCCTTTCCTTAATTTCAGCGTGATGGGAGTGAGTTGCTATTTCAGTAAGATAACTTTGCACCGTTTCAGGGTGATCAGTCCTGGCCGCCAAAATCTCAAAGGCTCTCTTAGCGACTTCGGCATCTCTGGAATGCAAGGCAAAGTCGCGTAGCATCTCCGAAGTGTCAGAGGACGACGGAGCGTAGTAGCCGTTAAAGTATTGTCTGTGGTGGTTGAGAAAGGGGGATTGACCTTGAGATGCGATCTTCTCCCCCATCTCCTCGGTCAGCTGATACAGTTCTCCACTCCTTTTTGCTTCTCGGTGAGATACTACCAAACTTTGTGCAGACGCTAACGCCGGGAGTTGGTGTGCCTTATAGCGTGACGCCAGCTCACTTGGTGCTAACCCTCTTTCCGCTTTCAGGTTCTCAATCGTGCGCTCTACTAAGGCAGAGACTTCATCGGGACTTAGCTGGCTGATGCCATGTTTGGTAACCGCTAAGATTTGTTCTGCGGTTGTCGTTTTCGCCAAAATCTCAGGCGCCCGGGTCCAAATTTCCCGGTAAGCGTCTCGATCAACCTGCATCAAATTGACGAGGGTTAGGTCATTTGAATGGGATAGGACTTCGCGGCTAAAAGCAGCTTTTAGCTCCTCGTTGTAAGGAACTACATACTTTATAAATTGCCTGGTGTCGTAGGCACTATCTCCAAATAGTTCTGTTCTTAATTGGTGGGCAATTTCCGGGTATCTATGGACCCATTCGTTAGCGAGCGCGACACGTGCAAGGCTAATAAACTTGCCCCCTTTTGCCGTTTTCATAGCCTCGAAAACAGTCTCTTGAAAGTTGGGATCATTTTTCTCTAGGAAATCCAAAAGTGTCTTTTCAGTAGTCGAAGCTGAATAGCCGGTTTCGTGATGAGCGAAATAAAAGCCTTTCAATATTTCGAGAATCTCAGTCCGTTTCGCCGGAACCGTTTCATATAGATGAATGAGGGCTTCAACTTCTTTCGGTCCGGGGGACGATGTCCGGTGACTATGGATCAACTGAATCGTCGCGTCCGCCTTTTCAATCGACTCCTGTTCCCTTTTTGAGGGCTTTCCCCACTGGCCCAACCACTGAAGGGCGTTGCTTGCCGCTGTTTTGCTGTAGGAATACCAACCGGCCACTTTTTGAGATAGGGGAGATGCCTGCAAGACAATTCGGGCGAATTCTGAGGTTTGGAACGCACTGTCTCCGGGTAAATTCGGATCCATATGCTGTTGTGTCGTCATCATGCTTTTAATAGCCATCACGATTCCTGGATCGAACCTAACCGAACTACCAAATCGATATTTTATTCTTCCTTGGATATCCGAGACAAGGCTAACAGGATTGCCCTTTGGATTTTTTTCAAGAGAGGCTTTCAATGCCTCGTGGAAAGCGATTCGTAGTTCCGCTTCGGGGACGGTAGTTTGCAACAGATTTTTCATATTTTGGAAGGCTTGTTCTTCGGAAAGCCCGAAGCGGATCCCTAGCGACGGTTGCTGCTTGGAAACAAGATGACCAATTATCTTTCTAAAGCTTTCGACTGTGTTAACAGAAAGGCTTTCCCCTTGCGAATAGTCGATTCGAACCAACCGCAATTGCCCCCGGTTATCGGGATCTCTGAAGAAAAGCCAGTTTTCCTTGTGGCCATCTGGGTCGAAATTGTGGGACTGGTGCAGCTTATTTTTGGTAAAGATTGCTTCCCACTCTGCTCGCTGCATCGCCTTGCGAACTCTTCCGCGCTCCGCATCGGTCAAATCGTCCCACCGAAGACGTTCAATGACAGGATAAAAGATGGCACGCCTGGGATTGGCCAAGCGACCGTCTCCCTTGGCGTCTACCGCGGAAAAATCGACGATCGTGGATGCCTCCGTTAAAAGTTCCATTTTTACGTTGAGATCTCGATAGTGCTTATCGTAGCTTCCCTTAAGCATCTCGGCCAAGCCACGCTCGCGCGAAAGATCGGTTTCAAAACGCATTTTGTCAGCGAGTACGGGAATGTATTCATCAATAGCGAGGGCGACACGCATCAGTTTTTCGCGCAACTTTAAATCGTCGGTCTCTTGAGACTTTCTTTTTAAAATCTCGCTCGTTCTGGCTAGTCGGATACGTTCGTGGTCGGCGGCGGCATCAGGCTGCCCCTGAACCAATCGCACCACATACATATTTCCATCGATTAGCTCGACAAGGAATGTGGCATTGATGGAGCCCGACCCTAAGGTTTCGTGGACCTGCTTCACTTTGACGTATTCGTCTCCCAACGCGTCTTTGAGTAACTTATACTTGTCAGGTCGAGTCGGGTCGTGCGCGTGATCCAGAACGCTCGCGAAAACTTCTCGCACTTCATCGTCTTCAATCATCAAGCGATCGGCATAAGCTTGCTGCCCCATCTTTACCCACAGGCCGCCTTTGACTTTCATGGTTTCGCGTACTTTTACTGCGTCGCTCATCTCTTCGTCGCTTTTTACGGAAGAAGCGATGACTTGATCCAAGAAATTGTCGCCAGGCTGATCGTTGGCTTCGAGGTACGCCTCCAAGTGCGCTTTTGCCAGCGGTACGTTACGAACATCCATCCCTTCGACAATGTAGTCGGTGAGAAGTGCCTGCCCCTCTGGGGTATGGGTAATACTTTCGTTGATGAGGGGATTGAGTAAGTCCGCCGTCAACACCATGCGAAAGAGAAGGTTATTGCGCTGATACATATCTCTGATTTCGGTGAGTGTGAGACTTCGCGCCATCCGTTGGGCGGACGAGTATTCGAGATTGTCCCAATGTCTCGAAATGTTTGACCCATACAATTCGCTTCCAGTCGCTACTGCTTTAAGCTGGGTCTCTATTGAGTGGGCCATGGGAGGAGGCGTATCCGTCTTGCCATGCAACCAGCGCAAGAACTCTACCGAAGACGCGGGGTCAGTCATGCTCACTCTAATTGCCGCTTTTACAAGCTTACCCATCCCGATGAGACCGGAGAGTTCATCTTTAGGGAATAGCCGATCCCGCAGCGACGTCATTTCCGGCTCAGAGAGCTTGAACTTGTGAAACACCTGATTCATTTTTCGGTCCACTTGATCGGCTTGATCCCCGAACAGATCGCGAACCAGTTCGAATGCTGCCTTCTCTTGATAGGGCTTTGTATAGAGGTCTTTTGAAAAATGGTCCCACGCTCGTTCTGTCTGAGCTCGCCCTAGTTTCGGTCGGATTTGCGATACCCATTTAATCTTTTCTGAGTCCGCGACCGGAGCTTCCATGATCTGATTAAACAACGAGCTTACCCATCTCTGGTGGGTAAACCGCTCGACATGTCTTCGCATCCCAAGGGTGAAGAGTTCAATTTTCCGTCGAATATCCTGAGGAT
>JBBQIT010000123.1:0-9557 GCA_038325205.1 Bdellovibrionota bacterium | reverse complement strand
TGCTCATAAACAAGGGAACGATGCCTCTTCCGGAATTGGTGAGCTCGATCACAGCGAACGCATCTTTTACGTAGTACCCGGCCTGATCGAGCTTGAAGTTTAGATTCTCGGTCGACATCGGAGTCCGCGGGGTGGCGACTGCGGCTTTGGCGATTAAGGGACGCGACGCGGCACAAGTGAGCGAGTACACCGGCTCTGTAGGAGACATTAGGTGCTTTTTTTCGAGCTCACCTAGCTTAATGAAAAAGGGATGGCTCTCGGTGATGAGAATCGTTTGAGCAACGCTTCGCACGGAAAAAGTGTTTAGCATAGCCAGCCAAAGATAGATCAAAAGCTTAAAGGTGCGCCCCATCCCTGCTTTTCGGTATAAAAGGTGCTGGGGTTAAAGGAAAAGACTACTCGCCAGGGTCTGTTTTCACCAAATGAATCAACTCTTTGAGCTCGCTTATCATTTGCTTTAAGTTGAGATTGTGCTTTTGGGAAACCGGGCTCGGTTTTGCGGCTTCACGGCGCACTTCTAATAACTTCTTCTTGGCACCTTTGATGCTGAATTTTTCAACATGCAAGAGATGGCGGATGTAATAAAGGCTTTCTACGTCTTTTCGGGCGTATACCCGTTGACCGCTTTTCGATTTTACGGGCCTCACGGTGGAAAATTCATTCTCCCAATAGCGCAACACGTAGGGCTCGACGCCCACAATTTCTGAAACCTCTCCGATGCGAAAGTACTTCTTGTCCTGGGGGAGGTTAAGTTCAGACATGGTGAGGGGCTCAGACGGTATTTCTCCTGTCGCCTCAGCAGCTAATCCCAAATCCGGAATTTCAATCTGTTGCCCGGGCGTCGCAACTGGTTCTGCTTGGGTCCCGCATGACTCTTGTTGAGCCCTGATCACTTCGGTCTCTGGCTCACTAGCTTGCTGTTCGGTGGCTAGCGTTTGTACCTCAGGCGCCGCGGGGGAATCGAGGTCCTGACTTCGCTTAGCCAGCCGTTCTTTCATCGCATCCATAATAAATTTGTACGGCAGTTTCTCGGATGCCGCGGGCAATTCAAAGTTAGCGTTGTCTTTCATGACAGCTCCATATTTTTTTTTAAAACTTTAATGAGTGGATCCCTTGGGTTAAACCCGCAGGACAAAACTGGCTAGAGGTATTATAGGAAACTACGTGCAAAACAACAACAGCGCGTTCCAAACGCGCCATGTTGAACGTTAAATTGGTTGGCAGGCAAAAAGAAAAGACCAGCCGCGATCCACGCGGCTGGCCCTTGTTCAAATACTTTGCTACTGAATTTTCTGTAAGTAGTGCTTCTCGAAAAGAGGGAGTGAACTCGTGGTTACGCACGCTGTGGATTTTTTCACCGTGTAGCCACATGCCTCTAACTTATCTTCAGCTATCCAGCGGACTCGAAGGGCAGGATCTCCGAGGGATTCCACCAGCTGGTCGATGTAGTTGAGCTTGTCGCAGTCACAGCTCGTCCCAGAGCAGCGAAGCTGTCTCATTTTGCCGCGGGTGGAGCAATCTTTGCCCGTGCATCTGGTTGAGTAGACTTCGGCGAAGGCGACCACTGTCGGAGGGCAGCAAACTTGCTTGTTTACGCAGCAGCCGCGCCTGTCGCGAACAGTTTCCATGCAGCACGGCGTTGTGCTCGCCACTTTGGTGGTCACCGTGTAAAGGTCGGCTTCGATGGTACACATCGGCGCCGTCACGATTTTGGATTTCATAAAGGCTTTTGGCGAATAGTTGGGATCTGGAACTGGCACCAATTGAGGATTAGACTCATCAGCCATTATCCCAGAAGTGAAAAATAATAAGGAAAGCGCGATAAGCGCCGAAACTCGACGTCCAAAGTAGGTCCGCATCTGAAAACTCCCAGTTGTTAAAGTTTTTGTCTTTCAATAGAGGTAGCAAAGACCGTAGGAAGTTTCAATTGCGCAAGACGCCATTGAGCGCTTCTTACCAATTCTTAATTATTTACGATCGAAGCTGAGCTGAGAACTTGTCACTGACTACGGTGATGATGCGCTCTTTGAGTTGTTTCACTTCTTCATCGTTGAGCGTTCGTTCCACCGAAGAGAACGCGAGACGGAAGGCCACACTCTTTTTGCCGGCAGGGATATGCTCTCCCTGATAGACGTCAAAGATAGAGATATCTGTGAGAAGCGCTCCACCCGCTTGTTTGATCGACTCTACCAAAGAGTGGCTCGCTACGGGTTTCTCCATTACGAAAGCCAAGTCGAATTCCACAGACGGGAACTTCGAAGGTGTTTTGTAACGGATGCCACTGCGCTCGTATTTACGTAGGGCATCTAAATTCAATTCAAAAAGGACCACCGGCTCATCGGTATCTAGCAACTGTTTGCGGACGTAGGGATGGACTTCGCCGATGAATCCCACTTCGCGCACGCCAAGTTTTAAAGTGGCGCTTCGGGCGGGATGAAACAGGCGATGCGTCTTTAATGGCTCGTAAGCCAAGTAGATGGTCGAAAGTTGGCGAACCAACATATCTACGACACCTTTGGCGAAATAGAAGTCGATCTCCGCAGGCTTTCCCTTCCAATGAAGGGCATTCACTCCGCCCGAAAAGAGGCCGGCCAGATATTGAGTCTCTTTAACCCCAGTCTCTTCTTCAGGGTCTTTGGCGAAGGTCTTTGAAAGCTCAAATAACCGTTGGTCAGCTACTTTTCGGTTCTTGTTATAAGCGTAAGTCTGAATGAGCGAAGGCAAAAGGCTCGTTCGCATTACCTTCATCTCTTCGCTAAGCGGATTTTTCAACTGAACGGCATTTTCGTTCATCATTCCATAGCGAGTAAGAAGATCTTCCGAAACAAAACTGTAGTGAATGGTCTCTCTCATTCCCATTTGGGACATGATCCCTTTGACCTTTTGTTCGAACTCAAAAGCGCTTTCGTCGTACTTATCGTAAGCCGAAGCCGCAATGGGATAGTTCTCGGGAATGACGTCATATCCGATGAGCCGGGCCACCTCTTCGACCACGTCAATACTCTCAACAAGGTCATTTCGGTAGCTGGGAAGGCGAATAGTTAAAACATTGATCGATTTTTTGTGCGAGACGATGCCGATTTCCTCGAGAGCATCGGCGACGGTTTCAGAAGACAACCGAATGCCGGTGATCTTTCGCACTTCGCGCATATCGAGAGCTAATGTAGGCTCCCGGTATCCGGCTTCATCCGTATCGATGGCCGGATGGTAGACGTTAGCGTTTACGCTATCTTGAAGGAGCGCTGCCGCTCGATCACTAGCTAAAGCTACGGCAACGATATCGATACCGCGCTCAAATCTTTTGGACGCTTCGGTGCTAAGGCCTAAGCGCTTCGCCGTTTTTCGGATTTGCGCTGGCGGAAAAAGGGCGGATTCTAAAACAATCGAAGTCGTATCGGCTTCGATATGAGAATTCGCGCCACCCATAATACCGGCAAGAGCGATCGGACGCTCACCGTCTTGAATGAGGATATCCCCTTCTTGGAGCTCTACTTTTTCTCCATTTAAGAGCACAAAATCTTGAGGGCCTTTGCAAGTCGCCACTCGAATGATCCCAGACTCAATCTTTCTTAAATCAAAAGCATGAAGAGGCTGACCGTACTCGATCATCACAAAGTTCGTAATATCTACGATGTTGTTGATGGGACGGATGCCGACAGATTGCAGTCGTTGCTTAATCCAGTCAGGGCTTTCCACAACCTTAAGGTTGTCGATCACGCGGGCCACATATCTGGGGCAATGAATGGGATCATCGACTTCTACTTTAATGATGGAAGAGGTTCGATGAGGCGTAATGCGAAAACGAGGCGGCTTTGGCTCTCGTAGCTTGGTCTTAAGCAGCGGAGCCGCTTCACGAGCCATTCCGATGACGCTCAAGCAGTCACCGCGGTTAGGCGTGAGTTCAAATTCTAAAATGGAATCGTCAGAAGCTTGGCCGCCCAAGAGTCGAATAACGGACTCACCTAAAACGGAATGTTTCGGAAGTTGCAAAATACCGTCAGTCTCGTCCGCGACTCCCAGCTCTTTGCCGGAGCAAATCATGCCTCGCGATTCGACTCCACGAATGGAAGAAATCTTAATCTCTAAATCACCGGGAAGCACAGCCCCTGGCAAAGCGACCGGAACAATATCGCCTTCTGCGATATTCTTAGCTCCGCAAACGATCTGGTGAGGCGCATCGCCTTCGCGAAAAATGACCTGAGTCACTTGAAGCCTATCCGCATTGGGATGCTTCTCAATCTTTTCGATTCGTCCGACCACTACATTTTCGAGACCAAAAGCAGGGCGCTTGATCGACGCGACTTGAAGTCCTCGCATCGTCAATTGCTCTGATATGAGCTTGGGATCGATTTTTACGTCGGATTTAAGGAGGTAATCTCTAAGCCAGTTGATGGAAAGCAACATCTAAAACTGCTCCAGCATTCTAAGATCGTTTTCATAGAGCGCTCTTAAATCGTCCATTCCGAATTTCAACATCGCGATACGTTCGATTCCAAGCCCAAAGGCGAAACCAGTGTATCTGTCGGGATCGTATTCGACGGCTTTAAAAACGTTGGGGTGAACCATGCCGCAGCCGCCAATCTCTAGCCAGCCAGTACTTTTACAAAGACGGCACTCTTTGCCACTGCCTTTGCATTGAAAGCACTGCATGTCGACTTCAGCACTTGGTTCGGTAAAAGGGAAAAAACTTGGGCGAAAGCGCAGAGGGCGCGCGCCAAAAATATTTTTAACGACGTAGTGAAGGACACCCTTCAAGTCGGCGAGAGAGATATTATCTCCCACCATTAGACCTTCCATCTGATGGAACATCGGCGTGTGAGTGACGTCATAGTCAGCGCGGTAAACTTTTCCGATCGCCATCAAAGCGAGAGGAGGGTTGCGAGCCTTCATGGCTCGGATCTGCACCGGAGACGTATGAGATCGAAGTAAAATGGGAGGCGCAATATAGAAAGTATCTTGGACATCGCGAGCTGGATGATCCGCGGGCGTATTGAGCGCTTCAAAATTGTAGTATTCCGTTTCGACTTCAGGTCCTGTCGCAATCGAGTAACCGACTCGTCGCAAACAAGCGACTAGTTGTTGAGTTACCCGAGTGACAGGGTGAAGAGATCCGGCGCTGATCGCGTATTGGCCAGGAAGTGTCACATCGATAGGTTCGGTCTTAGCGACCTCCTGCTCAACGACGACACGTTCTAACTCGGATTGCCGAGTATCGATGTCCTTTTCAAAATCAGACTTAACCTGATTAAGGATAGCACCGAGCTCTTTACGCTTTCCTTGATCGACTTCTTTAAGCTGATGAAGAAGGGACGTGATGAGGCCTTTTTTCCCCAAGTAATGGACGCGTAGCCGGTCCAGATCCTGAGGCGTAGGGCACGAAGAGATTTGGTTCCGGGCTTCTTCCCGGATTCGTTCTATATTTTCAATCATGCAGCCAGTGGCTGCGCAAGCTCCACAAGCCGAGTGAAATGATCCGGATTCCGCACGGCAATATCCGCCAGAATTTTACGGTCCAATTCGATATTTGCTTTCTTTAAGCCAGAAACAAACTTTGAATAACTCAGATTGTGTAGTCTGCAAGCAGCGTTAATTCTGATTTGCCAAAGATATCGCATTTCACGCTTCAACGTTTTCCTATCACGATAGGCATAACGATCGGCGCGATGAGTATACTCACGCGCTACCTTGACGGTTTTACGGGCGCTACCATAGAAACCTTCCGCCCGATCCAATAATTTTTTACGTTTATTTCGTCCCGCGGGACCACGTTTAACTCTAGGCATACTAAAAAACCTTTACTAAAAATTCTGACCTGAGATTAAGCCAAAAGCAGCATTCGCTTGATCATACGTGCATTAGAGGCGTCCACTATGGAGGTCTGACGAAGGCGTCTGCCCTGAGCAGACGATTTATGCTCTAGTTTGTGGTTGTGATAAGCTTTTGCACGCTTAAGTTTCCCACTGCCAGTTACTCGAAATCGCTTCTTAGCGGAGGAAATGGTTTTCATCTTCGGCATAAATCGAACTTCCTTAACTACTGACCTTCAGTGGGGGCGCTTGCTCCCGACTGTACCGGTGTTGCTGGTAAAGTCTCAGGTTTCGCATCCGCAGGTGGCTTAACCTTCTCTAGTTTTTTGGCCTTAGGATTAGGTCCAAAAATCAAAGATAGGATCTTTCCTTCCATCTTCGGATTCGCCTCCACAATACCGGAGATCCCAACCAAGTCAATAATCTGCTTGATTAACGCATGGCCAAGTTCCGAGTGGCTCGCTTCACGTCCGCGAAACCGGACGGAAACTTTTACCTTATTACCTTCACCAAGAAAACGCTGAATATGCTTCACTTTGAAGTCGATGTCATGCGTATCCGTCTGAGGGCGAAATTGAACCTCTTTCAACATCGTAACTACTTGTTTTTTCTTGGCAACTTTCTGTTTTTTCTTCTGCTGATATTTGAATTTGCCGTAGTCAAGAATCTTACAAACAGGCGGATTCGATGTTGGGGCCACTTCGGCGAGGTCGAGTCCTTGGCTTTCGGCCAGCTGAATCGCTGCCTTGGTTTCCATGATACCTAGCTGCGATCCGTCGGCGCCAATGACGCGGACCTCACGAGCACGAATTCGAAAATTGATTCGTAGGTTATCTTGGCTGCTTGATGGGTATTTTGGATTAATGGGTAGTCCCTCCTGGTTTTAGTTCTCCTTCAAGGTATGTTTTGAAGGCGTCCAAAGTCATATCGTTAGTCGTTTCGCCAGTGTGTTTTCTGACGGATAGCGTCGAGCTTTCCATCTCCTTTGGTCCGAGGACCAACATCAAGGGCGTTTTCTTAAGCTGTGCGTCACGAATGCGGTAACCCAACTTTTCATTGCGGTTATCTATCTCAGTCCGAAGTCCCCAGCTCTTTAACGTGGCATCTACTGACTTCACGTAAGGCAGTTGATCATCGGTAACGTTAATCAGAGTCGCTTGGAGAGGACTGACAAATAACGGAAGATGTCCCGAATGATGCTCCACTAAAATTCCCATGAAGCGTTCAAAGCTTCCTAGGATCGCGCGATGGATCATGACCGGCTGCTTTTTCTTTCCGTCGGCATCGACGTAATTAAGCTGAAATTGGAAGGGCATGTGGAAATCGACTTGAACCGTTCCGCACTGCCACAAACGGCCGATGCTGTCTTTAATGTGAAATTCAATCTTAGGACCGTAGAAAGCGCCTTCGCCATGATTGAAGGTGAAAACTTGGCCTGTCTTGTTAAGACTGTCTTCCAAAGCTTTCGTGGCGCGATCCCAGTTTTCAACCGTGCCCGCGTACTTCTCAGGTCTCGTCGCTAACATCACTACCAAGTCGGGGAAACCAAACTTTCGGTACACTTCTTTGGTGTGCTCGATGACCTCGATCGACTCTTGAAGAATCTGGTCTTCGGTACAAAAAATATGAGCGTCGTCCTGGCTGAAAGTTCGGGTTCTAAAAAGTCCGTGGGTTACGCCAGCCCGTTCAAAACGGTGAAGTTTCGAAAACTCAGCAAAGCGTAAGGGAAGATCGCGATAACTATATTGGCCTGATCCATAAAGAGCACAGTGGCCAGGGCAGTTCATCGGTTTGAGCGCCATGGGAGTGGTGGTCTCTTCACCGACGACAAACATATTTTCCCGGTAGTGGTCCCAATGGCCGCTAGTTTTCCAAAGGTCGGCACTCATCAACTGAGGGCAAATAACCTCTTGGTAGCCTCGAGGTCGCATTTCCTTTCGCATGAAGTCGGCGAGCAACTCGTAAAACATCGCCCCTTTGGGCAAGAAAAACGGCATCGCCGGAGCTACGGGCAAGAAAGTGAAAAGGCCGATTTCAGGCCCTAGCTTTCTATGGTCCCGTTTCTTCGCTTCTTCTAAACGATGGAGATATTCCTCTAATTCTTTTTGAGTCGCAAAAGCGGTTCCGTAGATCCGTTGCAACATTTTGTTCTTTTCGTCGCCACGCCAGTAAGCGCCCGCAATCGAAAGTAACTTAAATTTGCCCAAACGAGCCGTATTGGGAACGTGGGGACCCCGGCAGAGATCGACCCAGTCGCCCTGAGAATAGGTACTAAAAACGCCGTCGTCAGGAAGGCCCTTAATGATTTCAACCTTAAAATCTTCATTCATGTCTTTAAACATGGTGATGATTTTGTCTCTGGGATGCTCGGTTCGCTTGAGATCGAGTTTGCGCGATGCAATTTCGGTCATGCGCTTTTCGATTTTCACCAAATCTTCGGGAACAAACTGCGTCGGCCTATCAAAATCGTAGAAGAAACCGTCGTCCGTGACAGGTCCAATCGTTACTTGGGTCTCTGGGAAAAGCTCTTTCACTGCCATGGCCAAGAGATGGGCGGTGGAGTGGCGAATGACTTCCAAGCCTTCTTTCGATTCGCGAGTCAAAATGGCTATGGAAACGTCTTTATCTAAAACGTAGGTAAGGTCGACGATCGTGCCATCGACTTTAGCGGCTACCGCAGCCTCTTCGAGGCGTCGGCCAATGCTTGCGGCTATCTTTTGGGGCGTAGTTCCAGCCTCAACAGAACGCGTAGATCCGTCTGGGAGCGTGATCGTAATGGACTTCATGCTGAAAAAGAGGGGAAGGCTACCGGCATAGTAAAGAGAGGAGTGTGGACGTAATGACTATAAGGTCCTTGGAGTTTTGGGCCGGTGCTAATGTAACAACAAACGTCATTGAAGATAAAAACATACTCTTTTGGGTTTTCAATGCAAGTACTAAAGCAAAGAACTCCAGGCATTGCGGCCGTAGGCTGGGCTAAATCAGGCTTTCTTCCTTAATGGTGGGTATCTGGCTGGCTATAGTGTTGCAGGACTACCAAAAGAAGACAGCCTGCCAGGTAACCTAAATCCAATTCACGCACTTCGAGCTCCGGTTCGCCACCTAGCGCGTCGGGGCCGACCAGGCCTTGGATCGCGAGGGTGACTTCAGCCTCGGAAACCGTGACCGCAGTTGTCCTTCGCGCCGAATGGTCCGAATAAAGTAGCCTTCGCACTAGGCGGAACTCAGAAAGCGTTTCGTCTATAACGGTAGTGATCGGGGCATCAGGCCGTTCTAAGATTCGTTGTCTTATGAAATCGAGAACTGCCGAGATTTTAATGTCTACGGCTGAGAGAGAGCCATCGGCAAAAGCGAGATTTCCAATAAAGAAGTGGTTGGTTCGCGTCATCATCCAATTCTTGCCCAACAAAGTTTGCACCTTTTTGGTGCCTAGCAAGTCGTCGAGCAAAGCGAGGCGAGCGACTTGAATGTCGTAAACGACCGTCGATAGGGCGTAAGGGGACGCCACGATCGTGGCGCGAATCGCTTCTCGACCCATGATCTTCTCGTAAAGAAGAGTGACTTTGACGACTCCACGCAAAGTCTGTTTCTTGTTGAACTGCTTCGCAATCCTTTCGCGGAAGTCGGAGGAGTCGACGCAGGTGTAGCCGACAAAGAATTGGATAATTTGGGCCAGATCAGGACCCGCAAAGACCTTCGAGGGGCAAGCCAGCGCAAGAACGAATAAAAGGGTAAATAGATGCAGTTTCA
>JBBQIT010000122.1:0-9561 GCA_038325205.1 Bdellovibrionota bacterium | reverse complement strand
TCCGTCTGATCTCCGCCCTCCTGAGCGAAACCAGCGACGATTGGGAAACCGGAAAAATTTACCTCAACATGGAAAACCAAAACCCGCCCTCAGTTTGAATCCTCTAAGAATTTACAGAAAAGAAATTGCGCCGCCAGATTTCCGCGATGCCTATCGAAGATGTCCGACAAGCAATCGTCGCTCTCCAAGCTAATCTCACGTCATTGCGAACTACGGAATCGTTTCTGGAAGAGCTGAACCTGCAGAATTTGCGCGCATCTGAAATGACGCCAGCACAACAGGGCCGTCTTCAAGAGTTGCGGCGGCTCTCGACAACCGAGGCCATGCAAAGCTCCCGCGGCACTGGCTTTCTCGTTAAAGGCAAAAGGAGCACCTACCTAGTAAGCGCGCTACATGTGCTGTTCGACGAACGTAAATACTCGAACGAGCTCTGTAGGCTCAACGCTTCGGTGCAATTTCTCATTCTGAACGGCCACACAAACAGATTGGAGGCAATCAAAGAAAAGATTGCAAAACTCTCTCAAAGTCCCGACGGGTATATCTATTCCAAAATCATGCTCATTCCCTCTTTCGACGACCCAGAAGCCAGTGACGGGGATGGGAGTCTTTTGATGAACGCGGAGACAGCTTTTCCGATTGTGATAAAACCCGAATTCGACTTGATTGTTATTTCATTGTCGAAGAAGTGGCCAAGTATTCCCAGGACCACGAGCCACCAGGAATTCCTAGACAGAATCGAACAGAAGTATACTCCTATACCAATGGAATCGCTGGCGGATGGCCCTTCCCGAATTGGAGCCGAGATCTACACGATAGGCTTTCCT
Source organism: Bdellovibrionota bacterium (assembly GCA_038325205.1). Taxonomy (GTDB): domain Bacteria; phylum Bdellovibrionota; class FAC87; order UBA2466; family UBA2466; genus JBBQIT01. Next base: position 8,737 of record JBBQIT010000122.1, on the reverse strand, counting down.
GCAAATGGTTTATGGCAAGTCGCAGATTTTATGAAGCAGAACGACAGGAAAATACAAGCCAATTGGCTGCCATGGTATAAAACATTACCGATCGCCACTTTCGGTCGCGTAGCGATGGTCCATCCTAAATATCCGGTTTTCATAGGTGACATGACTATCTTTGGTGGAAATAGCGGTGGTCCTGTTTTGGAAGGCGACAAACTGGTTGGGTATATTTCGAAACAATCTCTTGACACCGAACACCAACCTAGCCGTCGTTGGCCTCTGGCTCATATACAGAAGGCCAAAGCAGTTCGGGATGCAATTCTCAAGCTCGACCTGGAATGAAAAAGGGATTATCCATTAAATCAGACACCCTCTTCCACCGCGTCCGTCGATATTCTATATTTTGCCAGATAGATACCGAGGTTAAAAACGTGCTGCACACGCATACTCTTCTGTATCCATCCCACCAACAACGGCCAGTTTGGATAAGGTCGATACCGATACCGGGCCGCGCACCCCAGAATATCTCGTTTATTCGACCTCCGGTAGTCATGTCTTTTGCCGCAGGTCTGCCTGCCGTAAAGTGTTCGAAAGCTGCTCGAGTGCCGACCAGAGATTGCGAAACAGCCGTTCAAGATTTCGAAAAGCAACCTCCTCGGAGTTGCCGTAGGCCCAGAAGCTGAGCATACAGTGGTGACCAAAGCCTGGATCGTTGGTTGCTGCTTCAAATCCTTGTTCGTTCCAAGTGCCTCGGGAAATCGCTGTTTGAAGACATATCGTCTTAGTGAATCCCACCACTCCCTCTTTCTGCGTAAAAGCCGGATCAATGCCGGAAAGCAAATGCATTGTGCTGCTGCAGAGCCAGTCGGCATGTTTGGGTGAAGAGTTTAACTGAAGATTTCGATAAAGAATATAAAGGCGACCGTGTGTGCAGAGTTTTAGTGGCGAGTTGTTATCTTGATGAGGCTGGGGTAATCTAAGAGCCGAGTCACACGTCTGAAGCAAAGATAAAGGTCCATTGATCCATCGCAGCATTGCGTAGAACGTCTGACCGGCAGGCGTATGACAAATCGGCAGAAAATCTTCGAGAGAACTTTCTATGAGATCGGGGTTCTCAGTGAAATCAATGTAACCCTTTTGATCAGCAGCCGCGGCGTCATACGGAAATAAGCGAGGATGGATATAAACCCGGCTTTTATCATAATAGACAATCATCGTTGCATACGTTCAGATTCATGACAAAGCTACGAATCTTTTTACGAATGGGATTGACCAAAAGCAAAGGTTTTCCCGCGCTCCTGAAAAACTTTAAATGCAAAGAAGGTCCGGTAGATTTTCGCCAATCTCTTCCCCGAGAGACCGACCATTCCTCCTTCTGCGGCAAATGCGCGCGAAAATCGCTTAACATCAACGAGCGAGGTTTTTACGAAGGCCTCAGCAAGCGAATATTGAAGATATTGAAACAATCCAGATTCGTGATTTCCTTTAAACTGGTGCTAGGCAAAGAGATCGAAGCATTGATATCGTCTACTGCAAATTAGAGGATGTTTTGAAATGTATGAAATGGAATGCACATCGCGCCCAGGGTGGGGTCCCTCTAGAGAGATCAATCCCTCCCTCTAGACGAATCATGCAAACCCCATCTTCAGGCCTGATGTTGGTACCTTCCTTCGTCCATATGTTTTCTTTTCTCTTTCTGTGTGTCTTCGGCCGCGGGCGCACCCTCGTTTGTTTCCGGCATCGTCTCCATTAGGGGAAAATGAGTCGTGAACGTATCGGGTTGCTCACTTTGGCCCAGCATGAAGATGGCGCTCGCCATGGGACCTGATCCGCTAAGCCTTGCCCCTCTCTCGCGTCCGCCCCAACAGTATCAAACTCTGCCTTAGAGATGGCCGCTCGCTGGCCATGAGTGGCTGCCGCTTGCGCAGGTTAACGCTCATCCCGCATATTGTTGGCGATCATGTTGCCTCCCACTCGATAAACCCCAGCGCCGCGTTCGCGAACCATAGAATTTCACTACCGAGTTAACTGCGAGTGCCTGACGGGCGCAAACCCTTTTCCCGCCACGTTTATGACAACGGATGGGGTTCCTGCAGGATAATTGGTTTGGTTCACCGTGTGGAAGCCTTTCCGATTAATCCTGCTGATATTCTTCCGAGATCGTTGAAGAATTCGTCCCCATTTCGAAATTGTTCCAGCAGATGGGCGGTTCCTCAGATACGCTCGAAAGACCCTGCGCGAGCTTGATTTCCAGCAAGAGTGGTTTCTTGCTTTGAATTTTCGACGGATCGATTCCCTCAATAAAGTCCAACCAGGCGTTGGCCAACCATTCCTGAATTTCTTGTAATGTGCCCATGGCTGTTGCGACGCTTATCTGATGATCAATCTCTCTCAACATTACACTCGCATTCTTTGTGATAGTTTCGGTAGGTCCGATAGCCATTTCGTGCTTTCTTAGAGATGGCTCCATCGCTTCTGCAGCTTTAAGGATGATCTTCTCGGCGCTTACGATCGGTGCTATAATTTGTTGTGTGTCTTTATTCATAACTGCTTGTGGATGAGCTTTTTGGATGGACACCGACGCCCCCTTCCATTGCAGTGGAACGGGGTTTTTTTGCGTCGGAAATGGAAAAGTACGGCAAGCCTTTCGAAGTTGCAGACCCGATCTAACGCGCCAGTTTTGCGACTCGCTTTGCATCTGGATCAGAAGCGATTCTTTGGAAGCGCTCCTGAAGACAAATGCACGCCCGTCAAAAGACGGCGAGTCGCTGAGGCTGGCGGTCATTGTTGGCTGCTCGTCCAAAGATGTCAATACGTGCACTCAATCGCACACGATGCCGGCCTCACACAGTGGTTGGCCCGGGATCCCTCCTGGCAGTCGTTACTCTCGGATTTAAAAAAATGTGGGCCACTTCGACCCGCTGCTTTAGGCGCGAGACTCAGGCCGGGGCGTTTTGCTGGACGTGAAACTGGCAGCGTTCGTCAGGGAACGGTGCCAAAGACGGCGTTGCGATCGTAAGCGTCCGGTCAGCCTTTCGATTACCCGAAAGTTTCGGAGGTAAAAGATTTATCGCGAATAAAATGTACAAAAAGAGACAGTTGTGGTGAAAGCTACGGGTGCGAAAAAAGAAAGCGCTCACGGGCGCAGACTCGAAGAGTGCGCCCCCCCAAAACCCTGAATTGTTGCGGAGATGGAGAACTGTGAATTTCCTGACAAGCGCTTGGCAAAGCGATTTGCCATTTGCTAGAAAAGGATCTCGCATGGAGTTGGTGATAGCTTTACGGCGGCCTGCCAGGATTGGGCGAATACCTAGGCCGCCTATCGGTTCCTTTCCCACAACGGCGTGCAAGGTCTGCGATGCCCAATGTCTATTGGCGCGTTGCCAATGGCTGTCGCCATTTCGGGCATACCGGACTCGACATGCTGTCATACAAGCCATGCCGACCCGACTGGGTACCTTGAGGGGCTGGAATTTGGCGAAGTCACAGGCAAGGATGTCCAAAAGCAGCTAGTGCAGGATTTTTCCAAAGTAATTCGAGATAAGCACTCGATTGGCATTTCGTATCGCGACATGCTCGATCAATACTGCAACCAAACGATGGCAAACGATAAAATCATTCACAGTGCTCTCGTCGAACTTACGGAAGCAGGAGAAATCGAGGTGGTTGGAGAAAAAGGCGGTTGTAAACGAGTTGATCGTATTGGACCCAAAGACGTGATCAAAACGGGAAATTCTCCTTTTCTGCTCAAGGTTCCACGCTCGCAAAGAACGCCACCGTGATTTGATGTGCTCGTTACTCCAACGGCTCGTTAAGACCGACAACAAACCCAACCACTCCGACCCAAAAAGCTCCAACCGGTCCAAACCACAAGCCCACTAATGCGCCCGCCGCAGCCCCTTGTAATACCTTGCGTTCGGAGGCTTTTTCTTGCCGACGCTTTCGAAGGGGGAGCATGCGTCCGCCCCCAGTCGCGGCGCGCGGAGCGAGACGTTCGAGCCTGCTTGCGGATTGAAATGGCTCAAAAACATCGAGCGGAGGCCAAGCTTGGCTCCGCCCGATCCGTAAAGGCTCCTTGATAAAGGCTTGATTCGATTGTTGTTCGCGCGAGACTGGCACCACCTCGCTTATGGACATTCAACAGAAAAAGGTTCGAATCGAACAAATCCACGACGAAGTTAAGCAGCTTCATCCTCTCCTGGACAGTTTGCTGCGTAAGCTGCCGTCCGTTAAAACTGTTGAGCACACTCACGGCTCAAACGAAATGGGAGCCGATTTCCTCCTGTCTCAGGAAAATCCAGCCCTTCAGTCAATTTCCTACGTAGGAGTCATCGCAAAGGTCGGAAAAATTGAGCAGGCAAAAGCACAAGAGGTTGAAAGGCAGGTTCAGGAGTGCTTTATCGAGAAAGTAATGGGTAAGAATCGCATTTTCGTCACGGACGTTTGGGTGGTGACGACGGGAAATATCTCCCACGGCGCCAAAATCTTCATTCAGCAAAAGGTCAAGGGGCAAAAAGTCGAGTTCATTACGGGAGACAGGCTCCGTGAGTTCATTGACCTTTATCTGCCAAACTTCTGGACGGACATTACCCTTGAAATCGGTAGTTATCTCCACGCGGTTCGCGTAAGGATGAACGAGATCGAAAGAAGCGTAAGCTTAATTAACTTAGCGGGTGACATTTATGTTGAACCTGAAATTTCCAAGCGTGAAGTCGAGGGCTATCAGCGAAACGGTAGACCGCGACCACGGCCAAAACTCTCCATACCTTTAACAATACGCCGTGAACGGTTTATTGTCGTGGAAGGTGAGATGGGTGTCGGGAAGTCAAAACTAATAAGAAAAGTAATCGAGACCCTAACAACTCCAGAAGCCTACTTGGAAACGCACTTAGTCCCTATTTTTACAACCTATAACGACTTTATCAATCTAGACAAAGGAAACGTCTCTACCCTTTTGAAACGAACCTTCGGCGCAAGACCCGAAGCCGAACTTACGGAAAAGAATAAGTTCTTCCTTTTTATCGACGGATTAGATGAAAAGAATTTAAGCGGAGAGGAACAGATCGAGTGTTTAAAGCGCTTAGTTAACGAATTGGAGATGCGTGCGGACGTAAAACTTTTTCTCACGACGCGGTACCTAGGAGGTTTGGATAACGAAAAAGAACTATTAACGAAAATTACACGCTTGGAACTTCAGCAGCTTACTCCGTCGAAAATGCTTGAATTCGTAAAAAAAATATGCACGGCAGCCAACATAACCGAACGAATATACGAAGACATTAAGCACTCGCCATTGTTTCGCGAGCTCCCCCGGAGCCCTATTGCCGCAATTCTACTCGCGAACCTGCTCAACAGCCAAGCACAGGACTTACCATCGAACCTTCCAGAGCTATACTCAAAGTACTTGGAGCTAACTTTGGGTAAATGGGATATTCAAAAAGGGATCCAATCTCAGAAGGAATACGAAGCCTTAATGACGCTGGTTACAGAGCTCGCGGTCCTCACGATTAGAGACGAGCTTCCGTTCCTGACAATCCCTGAAGTTAAAAGCACTTTCGAGACCTATCTCTCAAAGCGCAATCTCGGCGTGACAACGGACGGCCTATTTAATCTACTTACGGAACGATGTTCAATCGTGTCAGTAGATAAAGAAACGGATAAGTTCTTTTTTAAGCACCGAACATTTGCCGAATTCTTGTATGCTAAATATCTGATAGATAAACAGCAGTTTAAGGTGGACTCGAAAGCCTTTCATCCCTATTGGATGAATACCTACTATTTCGCTATAGGACATATAAAGGATTGCCCGGAAGTTATCGGAGAACTCGTAAAGTTGACACCCGAGACCCCAATAGAACGTTTCTTAAAGATGATGAACATGGGAAATTTCATTATGGCGGCGTTCAAAACACCGTATTCCGATTTAACATCTGCATTCAGGGCAGTCCTTCTTGAGGCCGCGAACTTTTATAAGGATATCCTTTCCAAGAAGGAAACTACAGAGCTCGACCAATTTCCTGAAATGTATTTATTAAGTCTCTTTCAGATGGTTTTAAAGGCATCCTACTCGTATGGATTTTTTATAAAAGCCATTCTCGAAGTCGGAGAAGATATTGGCACTGATCCATCCATAGAAGACGATATTAAGGCATACGCACTATTCTTCCTTAGCGTTATGGCAATTAAGCTCAAGATGCAGACTTCATTTGACCTTCTCCTTAAGGAACATAAAAAGATACTTCCACTGTCGGTTCAATTAGCTGTGCAACATGAGGGCGCAAATTTAAAGAATCGCTCAGCCTTGCTGCGCAAACATGAACGTAACCTTCGTCATGCAATCAAAAACAATAAGCAAATGGAAGCCGCATTGGAGAAGATGTATGGCCGCCCTGTTCGAAGCTTGAAGGCAACACGACATAAACTAATGTAGGTCTCGCTTTCCTTCGAGAGGGCATTTACTTTGGTCCCTGTTAGCGGCGGCGTGAAGATGGTGGAAAAGCGGGGGTTTGAAATTACTGACGACTGAGCGGAGATCTATACGATGGGCTTTCCTTAAAACGGACTTCTGGAATCAGCAGACTTTATGAAGCAGAACGACTAGTGGATAGAGGAATGCTCTCCTTTTACCACCTCCGCAATTCGTCCGCGTCCTCCCCGCAGAGTGCAAAAGCCCTCTCCAGCATTGCGCGGGCTGCATCTATTCTTCCCAGAACACACGCATAGCATGCAAGGTTGTATGGTATTGTCGATTCGTCCGGGAAACGGTCGAGAGCGGGAAGAAGACAGGCTTTACCTCTGTGTTCGACGATTCGACGAGAAATCCCTTCTTGGAGCAGTTTCCTGCGCCCGGACTTGCTGTTCGGCCAAGGAGCCAGTGTTCCAGGTCGTGGCCATGAGTTGCCGCTGAGTCCATGTACAGATAATAGGCTCTGTGCGCGACCTTCTCGGCAAAACTCGGCACGGCGGCGTTTGGATCGGCGTCCGGAACGAAGCGTCCGGATAAATCGACGCCATTGGTGCCGGGTGGAGGAACTGATGCTGTTTCTTTCATACCTCAACCTTCTCGCCTAATTGAGGAAAACAAGTGGGGTCATCACCCCTGACCGCACGGCGTCGTCGGGGCGGATATTGCATGATACTATGCGCGAGGCCATAACAAAGCTTCTTCGCGCGCGCTGCCTTGACTGATGGAGAGTAAGCGTTCGGTCTGCTGCTCCGGGGCCGGCTACGGCGGCAGTTCATTTTCGAATTGCCAATGCGGGGACAGTGTGAGGTTGCTTCGAATTGACGGACGGTGAATTGGGCGAACAATGAATGAAGAAGCCCATGAAAGAAAAACTGTCAAAGCCCGCTGCACATTCGACGAAACGTTCAAACGCGAAGGCGTTCAGAACTGGCTCCATAGCGGCAATTCCGCTGCAGTGATTGCGGAGGAATTGAGGCTCGTCTCTGGCCTCCTCTACTCCTGGAAAAAGTCGGCGCGCGCATCAGCCTGGATGGACGCGGCCGTGCCTTCGACAACATCTTTTTCGAGCGGCTCTGGCGGACGTTCAAATACGAGCATGATTAGCTCCACGAATTTACCAGCGTGGCGCAACTCCGGCGCAGCGTAAAGATCCGCTAACCCAAGCTCGCCAAATCGCCTTCCCCCGTCAGAATTTTGAGTTCGCCGAATGTGGAGAATGTTTCCGCCACTTCGTAGTTCAGGTTCTCGTCGGTCCGCGTGACCCAGGGGTTTTATGACCTGCGGCACTAAATCTGGCGCTCACCGTGAGTCACCTGAGGAATCAAGAGTTACAAATGTTAAGCCCTGCGATTAACTCTTCGGCTTGCTGCAAGAAGAGGTAACCCGCCTAGTCCAACCAAGAGCATAGTGTTACCGATGACGCCTGAAGGATTACAAATAGTGTTGTCGATCAGATTGCTATCCAAAGTTACCGCTCCATTGCGCGCGAGTGCGCTGCCATCCAGGGTTGCACCAGTCGCGAGGATGCTCGTCAGCGCGAGAATATGACCAGCGAAGTCCGTTCCTGTGCCAATGGTTGCAGAACTCCGAACTTGCCAAAACAGGTCGCAAACCGGTGTTGTCCCGGCCGCGCAATTTCTTTTCTTTAAAACGTTTGGGCATCAGACTGAGGGGGTTTTGGTTTTCCATGTTGAGGTAGATTATTCCGGTTTCCCATTCGTCACTGGTTTCGCTCAGGAGGGCGGTGATCAGGCGCAGGAGGGAGGATTCGTTTGGGAAGGCCCGAACTGCCGCAGAGTTCCTCGACAAGGGCGGAGACTTTGCGCGTGGAGACGCCCTGGACGTATATTTTAGCCTTGGCGAGTTTGAGTGCCTGTTCGGAGCGGATGCCCTTTTCCAGGGCGTTGGGATAGAATTCGGTTTGGCCTCGGACCTGAGGGACGCTAGAGGTGAAGGGGGCCGTCTCCGGGAGAGGCAATCCGCTCAAATTCTAACTTGCCTCCCAGCACGCCTTGGGAGTGTTCTAGCCGGTATGAAAAGACGATACCTGTTCGCGCTCGCTCTTGTCTGGAGTGTCTCAATGAACGGGCAAACGGTCCGAACTGTTCGCGTGCCTGGGGAATCCGCGGAGCAAACATTGCGGGCGCTAGTATTACTATGTTAAGTGGTATTATCCTGAATTTCCTCAAATTTGTTTCCGCAGCAATAACAAAAGCCGGTTGATCTCACCAACCACGGGCGAATCGCTTTCAACACCGCCTCCCACGTCAGACCAGAAGTTTTTTT
>JBBQIT010000121.1:0-9576 GCA_038325205.1 Bdellovibrionota bacterium | reverse complement strand
AATAGGAATTCCGCTCTCCATCATAGGAGTTGTCACCATGAAGATGACTAGCAGCACTAACATCACGTCCACTAGGGGCGTGATGTTGATGTCCGCCATAGGACCAGAGTCATCATGTCGAAAGGCACCCATTTAATTTGCCAAGAAATTGCGTTTTACAATGTTAAGGAAATCGCCCGAAAAATTTTCCATTTGTGTGCGAAGTCCACGGATCTTTTGGTTGTAATAGTTATAGCCCATAACGGCGGGAATCGCGCACGCAAGTCCTACCGCTGTTGCGATCAAGGCTTCCGCGATTCCAGGAGCCACCGTCGCAAGACTTGCTCCCCCTTGAGCCCCGATATTTTGAAAGGCCGACATGATTCCCCAAACGGTTCCGAATAGTCCGATGAAGGGAGCGGTACTTCCCGCGGTCGCTAAAAAGGTCATGGAACGCTCGAGCCTTAGGTTCTCACTTCGGCTAGCGCGGCTTAAAGCTCTTTCCAAGTTCTGAATGGACGAGTCGTGAGGAATCTTACTGCCTTCCGTCACTCCTTTGGTCTTATCTTTTTCCATCAAGCGCTGAAGTTCCACGTACCCCGACTGAAAAATCTTGGCAATGGAGCTACTCGCGTACTTCTTCGACTCTGAATAGATATGATCCATGCTCTTGCCGCTCCAAAACACATCGAGAAAATGCTCGGTGTTATTGTAGCAGCGACGAACCACACCCCATTTCGAAATGATGATGGCCCAGGAGATGACGGAAAAGAGAGCCAAAAGAAGTAAGACCAGTTGGACTACAAAACTAGCGTTGGCGATCACGTCCAAAGCGCCTAACGAGACGACGGCTTCCTTTGCGGGTGCCGTGGAGCCGAATGCGAGCGTCATGGTGAGTCCTTTTAGGGTCCTATAAGATATAGTTTTTAGCCGCTTTTTGTCTTTTTAAAATCGGGCGTTGAGAAGTTGCGAAACAGTCTCCCCGTAGTGTATGAGAAGCACCTATTAGCGTCAAGGAGTCTCGATGCGTCATTCACAAAGAATCTCGGTTATCGGCGCGGGTTTAGCCGGTTCGGAAGCGGCATGGCAAATTGCCGAATCTGGTATTGCGGTAGACCTGTTTGAAATGCGCCCCATCCGCAAAACAGAAGCTCATTCCAGTGACCGGTTTGCCGAGTTGGTGTGTAGCAACAGTTTGGGATCCGATTCTCCTAATGCGGCTTCGCGAATTTTGAAAGATGAGCTGACTCATCTCAATGCTTTCGTGTTAGCGGCGGCCCGAAAACATAGGGTTCCCGCCGGAGCCTCCCTTGCTGTCGATCGCGCCCTCTTTTCTGACGAGATTACCAAAAGATTGGAATCTCATCCGCTAGTTACCATTCGGCGTGAAGAAGTAACGCAGATTCCCAAATCAGATCTTTGTATTATTGCTACCGGACCACTTACCTCTCCCGATCTTGCCACCCAATTGAAAGCACTCGCTGGCGGCGATGCTCTTTATTTTTACGATGCGATTTCGCCTATCGTTTCTACCGAGAGTTTAGACAAAACTGCCATGTTCGCGGCCAGTCGTTATGACAAGGGCGATCCTGATTTTCTAAATATTCCCCTCACTCAAGAACAGTACGAAACGTTTGTTGATGAACTCAACAAAGCCGAGGTGGTCCTCGCGCACGACTTTGAAGAAGAAAGATATTTTGAATCTTGTTTACCGATCGAAACGATCGCCTCTCGCGGAAAACTGACTCTAGCTTTTGGACCGATGAAGCCGGTGGGCTTAAATGATCCAAAGACTGGAAAACGCGCTTATGCCGTCATCCAACTCCGCGCTGAGAACAAATATTTAACAGCTTACAACCTCGTCGGGTTCCAAACGAAAATGAAGTACAAGGAGCAGGAAAGAATTTTTCGCTCCTTGCCAGGATTAAAAGACGCCGAGTTTTTGCGCCTGGGAAGCATGCACCGAAATACCTATTTGGATTCGCCGAAGGTATTACTGCCCTCCCTGCAATTAAAGAGCGCTGCTCATGTCTTGGTGGCCGGCCAAATTACTGGCTGTGAAGGGTATTTGGAATCTTCCGCGACAGGGTTATTGGCAGGGCTAAACGCTTGCCGGCTCTTAAAGGGAGAAGCTCCCCTCATTCTTCCCGAGACGACGATGCTTGGCGCTTTAATCGCAGCCATTACTGATCCAGCGCGCGTTCCTTTTCAACCCATGAACGTAAATATGGGATTATTTCCGCCTCTGGGAGTCGTACAGAAATTTAAAGACAAGCAGAAGCGAAACGCTGCTTATGCCGAACGCTCTCAAGGTGATTTAAATGTTTGGATGAATTTGCCGGAGACTAAGATAGTAAGGCAAGCAATCGCAGGCGCTTAGTGCAATCCTAGGCCGCCCATATTATAGGCCTTTGGAGTCTCTGAAGCGATACCACGTCCGTGATCTGCCGACCCGCCCGGATTTCCCAAACTCTCTCCCGAAGCTTGACCATTTCCAACGCTTCCCAATCCCGTTCCTCGATCAAGCATCGGAAGGTTACTGCTGGGACGATTACTGACTCGAGAATCCTGAACCATGGCGAGTCCGCTGCGATTATCCCGAGGTGGCTGAGGCTGATTTTGTAATTGAAACTGCGCCGCCGCTTGTTGACGAGTCTCGATTAATTTCTGATCGGCTTTCGACCGGTTCAAAGCATAAGTTTCTTGATCTTTTATCATCTGATTCACGGTGTCCGTAGCTCCCGGATTATCAGAAGAAAAACTTTTCGTTACATTGCGAATTTGTTCGAAGCCGGACTTAATACTATCTTCGTCTGAGCTCTTATTGATATTAGCGACCTGTTCAGAAAAATTTTTGGTCATCTCACCGACGTTTTTACCGAATGCTTCCCCAGCTTTTTCAATTTTTTCTTGAACCTTGGGGCCTTCTTTTAAAGTCACATCGGCAGCTTCACGAAGCTTGCTCATGTCGGGCATTTGACCGCCCCCCATTCCGCCGCCCATTCCGCCGCCCATCATTCCCATTCCTCCGCCCATTCCACCCATACCCATGCCGCCCATGCCGCCAAACTGATTTCCGTAGGGATTTCCAAATTGGTTGCCCATACCAGCGCCAGAACCAAAGCCTGGTTGAATGGCCACACCGGTTGCGGTGAAAAAGAGGAGAGAGCCGAGTAGCGAAATTTTCGTACGTAATTTCATGATGCCTTTGATGGATTAAGAATGCATAAGGTCTGCCAACTAGCGGTTTTCACCGTCAGAAGAAAATGGGTGTGAATTCAAGGGGTCATAAACGAGGGCGGCGAAGAGCGATTGTGAAAAGCGGCTAAGTTTCAGGCGATTCCAGAAACAAAAACGGGTGACAGAGTAAACTCCGCCACCCGCCTTCGTGTGCCTTCCGTCCCGCGCATCAAGACTTATCTAAGAGCTAATTTCCCGTCTGGAGAGGAACTGGTCCTGCTAGTCCAGCGGGGTTTCGTAACACCTGATCTTGAACAAAATCTTTGTCGGTTGCTAACGATCCAAAACTTGCCATCGCTAGGGCGCCTACGACGATAAGCAGCCACATTACTTCGGACCACAATCTCTTTAGCCACATGCTTCACCTCTTCAACGACAGCGACTTAACCTGGGCGGGAAGCGATCCGTCTTTTTTCGTTAAGTCAGATTCCAACAACGTCTCTCCAGTTATGTAGTGCAAGCGAAAGGCCATTTAAGTGCATCGCGTCAACTTACCGAAATCGGAAACGATTCGATCTTTGAGACACCTGAACTTCCTGTGGACACCTGACGATCTTATGGATACCAAGTCTGGATAAATCACAATTTATATCATATTATCAATTACTTATATTGACATGCCGAACCATCGGACAGGCATGTTGAACCCTAAGCCACTCCTCACGAAATCCCCCCTAAAACCGATAAGTAGAGTGCAGCAGATTCTTGGCCGTGGGGAACCATGCGTAACAAAACTTTTCACACAAGATTATTGGCCGGCTCACTCGGGTTATTACTTCTCGGGCCGGCCATTTCGGTTCGCGCTGAAGCGCCAGCAGCTCCGGCTGCCGTAGCAGCCACTCCCGATACGGCGGCAGCAAAACCAGCCCCTCGAAAATTGCCCGGCTCTTTGGGATTGGGAACGACTCCAGGCGCCCTTCCCGCATCTGCTCCGGCACTTGCCTCAGCCCCTGCTGGAACTCCTCCAGGTCAGCAGATCATTGGTTTGGGATCGTTAAAACCAAAAGGAACTTTGGTCGCGGCTAACAGCGTGCCTTCCGCTTCGACGGTACCTGCAACCGCTGCTATCGCTCCAGGAAAAACTTTGGTCGCTCAGGCGACGGTAGATTCCGCGCCAGTCACTGCATCCCCCGCAGCAGCGCCAAAACAGCCTCTCGATAAAAAACAGATTCGAAAACTTTTAACCGCTGAACCGGATCCTTCTCTAGTTTTAGAACCAGTGGCTGAACCTCCGCCCCCACCCAAACCTGTGGTGCCGAAGCCTCCGCCACGTCGTCCGGCGCAAGCTTTGCCCAGCAACGGCATTCGTTTGGGAATTCCAGGCGAAGCTCCTGCCTCAGCCGAAGTCGCCGTGATTCTCTCTGAAAAACAATTTATTCCCGCAAAAGTGAAATTGAAGGCCGGAGTACCCTCGACACTTTACTTCACGACTATCAACGATAAACCAGCCGCGGTAGTGATCGAAGAGCTCCAAATTCAACGTTGGGTTGCTAAAGAAGGCGAAAAGCCTGCCCCCATGAGCGAATTGGAACGCGCCAAGATGGAAGCGACCAAAGAGGTCACCAAAAATAAGATTACCGAAATCATGCTCGAACCTCACCGAGGAACTTTCGTTTTCCATGACGTGATTTCCGGCGCTAAAGGTCAAATCATCGTCGAATAGTTTGGAGAACTTCTGAATGTCCGTTTTTGAAACATCCGTACAGGTATTCCTAAAGCCAGTATTGGAATACCTTAGAGATGAAGCCGTCACGGAAATCCTGATCAACGGGCCGAATAATATCTTCATTGAAAAGCGCGGTATTTTGGAAAAGGTTGCCGTCAAATTCGAAGACGAAAACTCTTTGATGGCTGCGGTCCGAAATATTTCTCAGTTCGTAGGCCGTCCTATTGATGACGAACATCCCTTCCTTGATGCTCGTTTACCCGATGGTTCACGTATCCATGCTGTGGTTGCCCCCATCGCAAAAAATGGAACGACCGTAGCGATTCGTAAATTTTCCAAAGACAAACTCCAATTAAAAGACCTCATCGCCAAAGGAGCTCTCACTCCCGATGCGGCCCGCTTTATGGATGTTTGCCTCTATCTGAAGAAAAACATCATGGTGTCAGGTGGAACGGGCTCAGGAAAAACTACCATCTTGGGTATTTTGGCCGGACGATGTCTTCCTTCTCAGCGTATCGTCGTGCTGGAAGATTCTTCAGAATTGAAGATCAATAACGGCCACGTCGTCTATTTCGAAGCGCGACCTGCTGACGAATATGGCAAAGGCCTAGTAACCCTTCGAGATCTTGTAAAATCATCTTTGCGTCTGCGTCCTGACCGAGTCATCGTAGGAGAGGTTCGCGGAGCCGAAGCGCTCGATTTGATTAGTAGTATGAACACGGGTCACTCAGGCTCGATGGGCACGGTCCACTCGAATAACCCTAGAGAATGTTTAACGCGTTTAGAAACCTTAGCCCTGATGAGTGAAGCCGAAGTTCCCGTAACAGCAATTCGTTCTCAGGTTGCAGCCGCTATCAATATCGTGATTCAGCTTTCTCGTATGCAAGATGGTTCCAGAAAAGTAACTCACATCTCAGAAGGCTTGGGGATGGATTTACAAGGAAACTATCAAACCAACGACATTTATCTCTTCGAGCAGACCGGACGAGACAAAGACGGCCGCGTTCTCGGAGAGATTAAACCCACGGGAAATATTCCCTCTTTCATGCGGGAAGTAGAAGTGAACCATCTTCCTTTTACTAGGGAAATGCTTACGAAGAAGTCGTCGGGGGGATCTCAAGAACCCGGCTCGACCCCAGCCGCGCCGAAGTCGGAAAGTGCTGCGTAAGAAAATCGCTCGGATTCACTTCCATCACCGATAAATAACGTTGCCACTGCTCGAGTAGCGCTTGCATTCCAGGCGTCCATTCTGGAATCTCTATCATCTTCTTTCCATTTTCATCACTTACCGAAATGTACTTCATGTTTTCAAAAAGCATTAGGACATTGGAATAGGTTTGGATCGAGAGAGACTCCGGGAAGGCAATATCACCTTTAGCGCTTAACCCTTCTCCGAATTTAATCATCTTTTGGACCAAAGCTTTTTTCTCGGTCACTGTTTTTGACGACTCTTTGAAATACATCAGGGCTGTCCTGTAACTTTCAAAAAGATCCCCCAACAACCTCAAATATACGGTTAGATCGTCCCAGCGAGCGATGCGAGAAGTTAATCCAGCGGCTAACGTCTCGGAGGAAACACCGTCCCAAGGCGCTTCCCCAAAAAGATAGCGGAATGTCGTCTCCATCTCCTTTTGGAAAGCTATCCGCGGATTGAAGAAGAATTCGAACTTAAGCGAATTTCGAATATCGAGCGCCGTCACCATACAACTTCGGTAGAGATCTGCCGGAGACTCACCTAGTTTAAGGCTGGAAATATTAGAAAAGAACGAAAGCAGCGCTATCGAGGGGTTAACAAAAAAATGAATGGCGTTATTTTTGTAGAAATTTAAGACCGCTCGTTTTCGCCACTCACAAGAATAGACCCTGGGGATTGCAGCTTCCGAAACCGTTAGGATTCCGCTTTTGTGAAGACGTCGGACGGTCTGTTCTACCGATCGTTTAAACCCTTCATCCGAAACACTGTTGGGAAAATTATGGGCCGCGCCGTAGTCGCGTAAAATAGACGAGACGTGAAGTATCTCTTCCAGAGAAAGCGTTGCCATTCGGTGCGCCAGAATCACGCTGCTTACTACTGCTTTAGTCGTGATAGGGCTCACGTCGTTAATGTTTTTACATAACTGGAAAGCGGTTTTCTGCAGCATTAGAGTGTCGTCGAGATTTTGGTCCTCTGCTGCTTTAATCGTATCGCGAAGTGACATGGCGGGGGCCAGTCTTACGTAGACTTTGCCGATGTTTTTCATGATCACGTCACGCGAACGAAGTAACTCTTTGGCGCTCTCTTGAATCTTTTGCCCGCCACCCAACTCTTTGCTGTAGGCCCCTTGTTCTGGCACTTCGTCGTAACAGATAGACACGGGAATCAAAGCCACGTCTTCCATCACTTTGTGCTTCTGGGCCTGAATTACCATTTTTAAGATGCCGTAGGCGGGAGACAGCATCTTTCCCGAACGACTTCGCGTTCCTTCAATGAAGAACTTGATGTTGTACTTATTTTTTAACAGATACTCGACATACTTCCGTAAGCACGTGCCATAGAGTGCGTCGCCTCTAAAAGACCTGCGAATGAAAAAGGCCCCTCCCGATCTTAAAATGCCGCCCATTGGCCAAAAGGCCAAATTGATTCCCGCTGCGATATGGGGGGTAATCATGTCATGAGAGAAAAGGACAAAGGGAATTACCAGGTAGTCCAAATGACTTCGGTGACAGGAGACAAACACCACGGGCTTCGTCTTCATCACTTCCCGCAGTCTCGCTAGCTCTTCCTCTTCAACGCTTACGCCGTCAAAGACTCGCGTAAACACCCACGTCAGCATAGCGTAGAGAATCTCAATCGTACGGTATCGATAGTTCGATACGATTTCCGTTAAGTTCGAATAAGCGCGGGACATAACTTTACGCTTATCGACCCCCTCTTTTTTCGCTATCTCTTCAATAACCGCCTGAATCTCAGGATCTTTGAGTAGCGTCTCCTTCACGGAGTAAGGAGAAGAGTATCTAGGGCCCAAGACCACTCGCATCTCTTGGTGGGTAAGAACTAAAATCTTTCGGCGAGTCGCTTTCGCCAACCGCATCGATTCGGTCTCTTCTGGAGCATCCGACATTTCTCCGACCGTAAGAGCGGGGAAATCCGCTAAAGCGCGTACGACAGAGTCTTTTCTTGCGCGAGCCAAGTACCAAATCTTTCCAATGAGATTGGGGTTAGAGCCCAACCCGAACAGATACTCCGAGGGTTTTCGAGTAGCGCCGCGGACATGCTTGCGCCAGAGAATAAACACGGGAACAAAATGGATAGGGGCTGTCTCGGGCTGGTGCGCGCGCAGCGAATACGTCTCACCCAAAAGTTTTTCGACAGGGACTGGCTCGAACAGTCGCTTTCGTTCGCTAGAAGGACAGAAGAGAAGTCTTGGCCCCGGGTGACTACAGACAAAAAGCTCGGCGTAAGTCCGGTTGCGAAAAACGATTTGGAAAAAGTACTTGGGATTGGACAGAAACAGAATGCGCTTACGATTGGCGATGGGAATCGCCCCAAGCCCCTGGCTTCGGCACCAGCTCGACAGAATCAGGAACTCGATAAGCCCGACGTGCGTCATCGCAAAGACCACGTTGGAAGTCGCGCTCAGAGTTTTGATGTGTTCAATAGGCAGATCAAACTCAAAGCGAATGAAAACTCGCTCCGCGATCCACTGCCAAATACCGTCGATCCACTCGTATATCTTTTTCAAAGCGAGTTACCTTACCGGACGTAATGCCTTCGAATTAGCCTCGGAATTTACGTGGCAGCGCTAGGCTTGGCAAATAGAAAGCCCCAACCTCTGATTGTGTCATTCAGCTACCCTCGGGCAGCTATCCGCGAATGACACCCAACCAGAAGTTGGGGCTCTTAAAGTGGAAGAAGGGACCCTTTAAATAGTGGTGGTGCTTAACGGCAAGAGGTCCCTTCTATTTCGCTCAACACACGTTCAACTCAGCTAGAAACTTAAATCTTGATTACGCGTTGTATAATATAAACAGACGTTGCGATGTAAAGCCCATTTCGAGAGCGAAGGTGGGAAATGCCCTCTGGGAGCGGCTAAAGCTCCGATAATACGAAGCTTAGAGTGGGACACAATAAATAATTTCGAAGGCGATTTTGAGAGGAAATGTAAAAAGACGCTTTTAGTCCGCTGGCGCAGGCTTGGGCTTATTCACGTTCTCGTGAAGGGCGTTTTGAGGAAACTGCGTGTGGAACAAAGCCTCTAAATTGCGGAGCATCTCTTTGGCCGGCAAAGCTGAATTCTTCAGGCGCTCTTTCTCACCCACCGCCCATTTCCTTCGTTCGGGAGTAAGATTGGTTTCGACCAAAGCCCAGTGCTCGTTATCCAACCAGAATTGAAAAACAATGTCGTTCAGATGGTCATGGTTCAGGGTGATATCCCCTTTATAGACTCCGACCACTCGGTAGAGATTGTCGTGGCCCTTACGAAGCTCAATAAGCGGACGAGACACTAAATTAATTTGGGGCATCTCAGATTCGAAGACGCCCAAAAGGTTCTTCACGAAAAAAAAGGAAATCCGGTTAAAAAGATCCCGGATCTTTTCGTCCTCCGTTTTTAAATAATAGGTGTAAGGATTAGGCTCACCTGGAAAGGTCCTTTCAAAAAGCTTGATCCTCTCCACCGCGAGGGCTTTTTGATTGAGTTGCCCTAGGAGAA
>JBBQIT010000120.1:0-9579 GCA_038325205.1 Bdellovibrionota bacterium | reverse complement strand
GCCCCTTTTCCAGGACTATATCCCGCGGCCAACAGGGCTGAAGCGCCCCATCCTGAGTGAAAATGGGTGGTGTTCTTAGTGATGTCTTGAAAGCTACGGCCCAATGTCAAATGTCCTTCAGCTTCGAAAAATACGTCAAAGCCTCCCCACGTTTTAGTGAGTACCGTTCCCATGGAGAGGGCGTGAAATCCCTTTCCAAAAATATCGGTGCCCAAGGGGTCCGTCGATTCATAGATGGATTTCCCGGTGGGAATGAGCCATCTCGCAAATACGAAACCTCTCGGTTTCCACGCGGAATAGCTAAGCTCGGGAAGTATTTCATAGCCGAGATTAAAGGCGATGTCCCCCACACCAATGCTTGAAGCGTTGTCACCGTAAGCGTTTATATGACGTCGAATGATGGGAAGATCCGTTCCGACTTGCCAGCGATCAAAAATTCGATAGGCACCGGAGAGCTTAAGCGTTTGCGTCTGTTCGACATTTCCTTCGGGGCGATCGTATATATCGCCGTTGGAAAGGGCATCCTGTCTTACGGAATCTTGCGAAGTCGACATACTGATAAGCGCAGTGTCATCACCGGTGATTAAAGACGGCAGAAGAGAACCTCCTCCGCAACACGGAGCCGCTTGTGCAGATCCTTGCCAACTTAAGACCGCTAGCGAAAGTAGGACGAAAAATTTAAGGTAATTGGAAATGGACAAACTCCGCTAAATCAAAAACTTCCGCCTGTTCTCTGCCCCTGGGATCATCTTTGATCTTCACCCAGTTGATGGGTTTGGTGTGAAATTGAACCTTAATTTGCCAAGTGTCATCCATCGAGAAATAGACATTGGCTGCATTAAAATACGTTCCGGTAGCATCGGTAATTCGAGTGACTGCTAGGGCACGGGAACCGTGTCCCATATCGTTCATCCAAAGAAAGACAGCATCCTGCTCTACTTGTTTCTTGGTGGCATCTTTTCGGTCCAATTCGGAACTTACCAAAGCAAATCCCGGATCTAAAAAAGGGCCTGTTTCTGGATTTCCAGTAGCCGTGTTCCAGAACTTTAAAACGAAGGAGTTCGTAACTCTAACCTTAGGAACCGAAGCAAACTTCATTCCGGCTGAAACGCCTGTCTTTGGAAAAGTGGTGGTGTAGTTGTAGGTTGAGCCTTGCGGTTGCTGATTTGCGGTCTTCGAGTTTCCGCAAGAAACAGCCAGCAGCAGAAAGGTAGCAAGAAAAAGGGATTGGCACTTTTGCATCAAACGTCTCCGTAATGGTTTTAAAAGCGAATCAGCGAGAAATGACGCATCCTAGAGGCGGCATTTCAGCGGTAGCTGGCTTTTGGTCTCGGACCATAGCATCGAGAGCCATGGCTAGAAAGTGTTTTTTGGCTCGAGAAGCCTCGTGGCTATCGTCGATCCCGCCTCGGTATTGAATCTCACCTTTGGGATCGAACACAAAAACATGGGGAGTTTTCAGGGCGCCAAGGTCATTGGCGAGCGTTTGATTTTTGTCTTCAATCACGGGAAAGGGAAGTTTGTTTTTTTCTGTGCTAAAAAATATTTTCGCACTTTCCACGGATTCCTCTTTATTGGAATGCACACCAATAAACGTAAACTCGGGATGTGATTTTGCGAGTTCTACTAACGTGGATTGATGGCTCTCGGAGCAAGGGCACTCCGACGATAGGAAGACGATGACGTTTCCTTTTTTTTCGACGGCCATCGTCGAAATCTCTGCAATCTTTCCATTTCGCAAATCAATTCCGCTAATGGTGGAGGGAAGCGCAAACCCAATTAAAGAAGCACACGAAAAGAGGCACACGCAGAGTCGAAGTAAAAAATACACAGTGTAGTAATAGCTCGTCCTTTTCTGTTCTGTAAAGTGTAGGTGTGTGTCGATGGGATTGTTTATTTGTTTTCGAATTTCAAAAGGATCCAGCTCATCCAGGAGTATATTTTCCCCTTGAAATTTCTTAATCGAGAACCAATATAAGATTGCAGTTCACAAAGGTGCGAGGGGGAATCGGTGACACTGGCCAGTCGAGCCATCGCGGCAATATTACAAGTATTTATGCCTGGGAGACGCAATGGCCGAGCTCCCATGCTTTTACCCCGTCCCGTCGCTAACTCAACCGCATCCGAAGACTATGGCCCTCTAGCGGCCATCGTTCAGTACTCTAACGACGCGATTGTCGGCTTTGATCTAAAATCTCAAGTCAAAAACTGGAACGCCGGAGCGGAAAAGCTTTTTGGCTATACCCGCGAAGAGATTGTCGGTCGATCGATTGAGACCTTTGTTCCTGACGAGCGTCGTAAGGAACTTCACGAGCTTTTAGCTACCGTAATGAAAGGCGGTTCTGTCGAAGCTTATGAGACGGTGAGGCAGCGCAAAGATGGAAGTTTAATCGACGTTTCTGTGACTCTTTCTCCGGTTAGGGATGAGCATGGCGAGATTATTTGGCTTTCCGGAATTATTCGAAACATTGGTGAGCGCAAACTGATCGATCGACAGATTGAGCTCCATGCGCAGATGTTGGCTCAAGTAAGTGACGCACTCATCTCTACGGATCTCGATCACCACATTACTTACTGGAATAAGGCCGCAGAAAAGCTGCTGGGGTACACCGAAGCTGAAGTCTTAGGAAAGGTGAAAAGCGAAGTCCTTCAGTTTAGTGAGGGGGCTGACGACGAGATTCGCTTTTTTAACGTGCTAAAAGCGGGTGGAGCTTGGACGGGGGAGCGAGTTGCTTACGCCAAGGACGGCCGAAAGCTTGATGTTGAGTTGGGCGTTAAGGTGCTTAAAGACAAGGATGGAGGGCCGTTAGGTTTACTCATCGTGCTTCACGATTTTACCGATCGCAGGAAGGCTGAAGAGCAATTGAAACAAAATGCGGAGGAATTGGCCCGATCCAATGAACAGTTAGTGCAGTTCGCTTATGTGGCCTCTCATGATTTGAAAGAGCCACTACGAATGGTGACGCATTTCGTTCAGTTAATTGAAAAGAAATATAAGGGACGATTGGATACCGACGCCGATGAATATATAGGATACGCCGTCGATGGGGCGACCCGCATGTATGAATTGATCAACGATCTGCTTATCTATTCGCGAGTAGGAAATGCGAACCGCAAGCTATTAGTAGAGATCGACTGTAATTCAGTCTTGGATCGAGTGATCAATAACCTCCAAGTGAGCATCAAAGAGAGCCAAGCGGTCATCGAAAGGACTCCGCTTCCGACCCTTTACGCGGATCCGACACAGCTAGCGCAGCTTTTTCAGAATTTAATTAGCAATGCGATTAAGTTTAAAGGAGCCGAGTCACCCGTGGTTCGCATTCAGACTCTGAAGAAGGCGCATGAGTGGCAATTTTCCGTTAACGACAATGGAATTGGAATCGATTCCAAGTTTTCGGAGAGAATTTTTGTCATTTTCCAACGCTTGCACAGTCGCGCGGACTACCCAGGCACAGGAATCGGACTTGCGATCTGCAAGAAGATTGTCGAAGGCCACGGCGGAAAGATTTGGGTGGATTCGGTATTAGGACAAGGCGCTAGATTTAGTTTTAGTTTGCCTGAACCCGAGGTCACACACGTTCCGCAGTCAAAAGCTCAGGCTTAATAGAAACTAATTTAAGTTATTCCGTAACGACGAAATCTAGAAGGGTGTCTTCTTCAAAACCTTGATACGCGCGATTATCTTTAATGATGAGAGGTCTCTTAATTAGATTAGGATCTTTCAACATCAAGCGAATGGCTTCGTTCTTAGTCGTTCGGCGCTTGCCGAGATGATTTTCACGGTACGTTGTGCTTCGTTGATTCAAGCTCGCGTAAATATTTTCCGCTTTGATCACTTTTTCCAACAAACTCCGCGGTGGGGGTTCGTGGACGATGTCCTTCAGTTGATAAGCGACACCTTTTCGATTTAAAAAAGCGATAGCCTTCTTGCACTGGGAACAACTCTTTTTTGCGTATAGAACAATCTCTCCCATGAGGCCTCCTCACGTCAATTAAGGGAACTTCTTAACATACCCTTAACATGGTCACAAGGGGCTTTCCTGCTTTAAGCATTGAGATCTCCGGGAATTTACTGTTAAAAGACAGGCCAGAGGACCAACGATGGCCATTCATTTTACTACCGATAAGAGCGTTGAATTGAAGTCGAATCGCTTGCTAGGCAAGGCGATTGGGGTCGGTGTGTGCGGTGGCATAGCTTCTGTCGAGATCGTTAAAATCATAAGGGATTTACGTCGACATGGCGCGGAGGTCACGGCCTTCTTTACCCCTAGCGTGGAGCAGTTTATTACCCCTCTCCCGGTTGAATGGGCGTCAGGGCGTCCGGTGGTGAGGAGCCTTGGTCCTTTAGTAGAACATTTTGAACCTTTTGATCTCGTCTTGATTGCGCCAGCTACCTTAAACACAATTAGCAAAGCGGCGGCGGGAATGGCCGATAATTCCGTATCAATGCTCATCGCAAGTCAGCTCGGACGAAAGGCGCCCCTTCTTTTTGTTCCTACGATGAATATCGTGCTCGCCAATCATCCTGCGTATCAAGAGCACAAAGAGAAGTTGAAGCTTTGGGGCAGTCAGTTTTTAGAAATCGCCATCGAGGAAGGACGCCTCAAAGTTCCAGCGCCCGAAGTGGTCAGCGATGCTGTGATGGGAACTCTCCATTGTTAACTCAAATTGTGATTTCGCGGACAGGCCTAGAAGGCCAGGGTGTTGGTTTTGATGCCGACAAAAATATCTATTTTGTTGTTGGCGGTCTTCCGGGTGACACCGTCGTTGTAGAAACTTCGTCTACCAAGCGATATCGAGATGCCACATTAGTAGAAGTCGTGATTCCCTCAGCCGACAGAGTCACTCCTTCATGTCCTCATTTTCAAGAATGTGGGGGATGCGATTGGCTTCATTGGAGCTATCCCGCTCAACTCAAAGCCAAAGAGGAATCGCTTCGTCACGTGCTTTCTCGAGCTTCTCTGAAGCCTTTAGAAACGTTTTCCGTTTTGCCCTCCCCAAAACAGTTGGGATATCGCAATCGAGTGCAGCTTCGGCAGGACGGAAACCAAGTTGGGTTTCTCAGAAGAGGATCACACGAGATCGTGAATATCGATTCCTGTAAATTAGCCCAACCCGCCATTAACGAAGTAATCACCCGGTTGAAGGGGACAACGACTCCCCGACGAAAGGTGGAGCTTTCCGTCACGGAAGCGGGGACGGTGGAACAATACGAAGACAGCCCTCACGGAGTTGGCGGATTTCGGCAAATAAATTCGGAACAAAACGAAGTGCTGCGAGGAGTCATTAAAGAGCTGGTGCTTAAGAGTCAGGCTAAGGTAGTTCTCGAATTGTATTGTGGAGACGGAAACTTAACTTCGGCCTACGCTTCGAATGAAGTGGATGTAGTGGGCGTAGAGGTAAGCGCTCTAGCACTTGATCGAGCGCGGACGAGAAATTTACCGCGCACAAGTTTCATTAGAGGGGAAGTCAGTGGCGCTGTGCTTCAAAAATTAGCCCCGGGCTTTCGCGGGCAATATGATACACTGATTCTAGATCCTCCACGCTCCGGCGTCGGAGCAAATCTGCTTTCATTCATTCACCCCCAACTGAAATCAATCATTTACGTCTCATGCTCACCTTTGACCTTTTCTCAAGACGTCACAGATCTCTCCAACAGGGGATTCGTGTTTCAATCGGTCCAACCGCTCGACATGTTTCCGCACACACGCCACGTAGAAATAGTCGGCTTTTTTTCCCGCTCTTAGCCCTACTGTTCCTCTTTATGGTCTGCGCACTTCCTTCGTCGGCTTTTGCGAAGGGACGACTTAGGGGGATGTTGCGAGTGAATACGCAGATCGATTTGAGAAGCGAAGCTTCGGATAGTTCCGACTCTCTCGGACGAATTCCAGCGGGGACTTTCGTAAAACCATATTCTCAGCGAGAAGAAGGTTTCCGAAAGGTGAGTGTCGAGCTCGAAGGGGGAGAGACTCTAGACGGGTGGATTCGCGAAGAAGCCCTTCAAATTAGAACAAGCCAGGGGGCTCGAGGGAGTCGAACTCCCGCGGATCTCCCAGATCTCGAGCATCCGGATCGAGTCGAGAAACACGATCGTGTAGTGGTGCCACAAGACGAAGCCATCCTGCTCCATAGAAATCCCACTTTCTTGTACGGACTCGAAGGCGGAATGAATTACGGCATTGTTAAAGTCGCCAATGATACGAGCGGAACTTCCTACGCGGGACTCGGATTCGTAGGCGGCGGCTATATAGGCCTTTTTCTTACGCCGACACTTCCCATTCGCCTCGAAGTGATGCTGTCTCAAATTAACGGTACCTCCAACTACGCAGTAGCGGGCTCCACCACTGGAACAGGTGTTAACTACGGATTTAATTTCCTAGATGTTGCGGTCATTCCCACTCTCCTCGTTCACCCGTTTGAATTTTTTGCAGGCCTTCAATACGCTTTCGGGCTTGGATTAAGTTATGCGCCTCCTGGAGTGAATATAAACGGCGCAGGCGATCTTTCCTCTTTGGGCGTCCAAGGAGGAGTCGGTTACCGTTTCAATATTGGTTACAACACGGATCTCTCCTTACGACTTCGCTACGAGCTTTCCTTCCAACAGACCCCCTTCGTTCTGCAAGCGATTGGCTTACTCATCGCCATCGAATTCCAAGGTTAACTCTTTCCCGTATTCTCTTACTTCACAATTGCTGTGTGTCGAGTATGCAGACAGGCTTTGAGACGCTGTCAAAACGTTGGATAGGGTAAATCCGTGAAATCATGTGTATTCAAATAGGGGGGGGAGGGGGTGTCAGGCGGCACTACACTTTTCACTCTCGACCCAAGGGAATTCCCAATGATCCCTAGGGCCCTTTTTTGGCACATCCGATGCAATTACAATCCTCGAGAGCTAACACCAGACACTAAAGGACGCGGCTAGAAATTAACACAACTTGATAGCAACCTGATTTACATCTTAGACGCAAAAAAATACAGCTCGATAACACAACTTGATTTAACAACTAGATTACTTCTTAGAACACAACATCGAGCAACTTGATTAAACACAACGTGATGGCAACATGACGTTAAATTTCTAAAGCCAAAATTAAAAAAGGGCTCCTGATTCTTCAGGAGCCCTTTTTCTTTGTGTTCTTTTCAAAAAAGAAAATCGAATTTCTAATCTGCTCAAGCAATAGATTCCTCTGCCCTTTGCCTTCCATGGGAGGTGGAAAAACCTTTCCTTCGAATGAAGTCGATTTGCCAGTAAGGCCCTGCCACCAAGGGACGACCTCCTTGGAGTCTGTAGCCGTTTGGAATGCGATTAAAGGCGTTTGAATTTCCGAGACATGGTTGAGCGGCGATAGGGAACGCATTAGGGCATCGTCCGACGGGATTCCAAATTCCAATTCTCGTTCGGAGCTTTCAAAGCTTCGAGACCCTCTGAGATAATCCGGAAAGCTCATGATGGCATCCGCTTCAGCGGCGGCAGCAAAAACCTCTGGATAGGCTTGAATGGTTCGAAGGACTACGGTTCCCCCATACTGTCTTCCAAAGGCGAAGAGTTGACCTGGTGAAGCATGCCTATTAGCCACAAGCCAACGAGCGGCTTCCAAATAGTCTTTCATGGCATCTAGCCGATTTTTCTCATCGTCCAATTTTAAAAATGGGGAGCCGTAACCACTACTTCCCCGAAGATTAGGTACCAGTACGCCGAATCCTCTTCCCGATAAGTATTGCACCACGACATGTAATCGAGGACGAAATTGATCACCGGGGCCGTCATAAGCGATGACGACAAAAGGCAGAGGCTCGGTACGAGTCTTAGGTTTGAAGAGGAAAGCTGAGATTTCACGCTTGTCGAAACTGGGGTAGTGGACCAAGACCGGTTCCACCAAACACTCCGTGGGTAAAAGGGTCGATGATCCTTTGCTCCAGAGCGTTTCTTTCGGATAGCTCCAAGAGCGAATAGTGGCGGTCTCTGTCGAGGTCGCTCGGGTAAAAAAAACACTCACTTTATTTGGCTCGCGCGTCACTGAAAGTGAAGTGATAACTCCTGCCCCGTCACTGGGGAGCTGAAGCATCTTCTTTTTGTTCCCTTTATCTTCCAATTCGTATCCTTCCCACTTCGAGTAGCCTTCTTCGTTGATCAGAAGCGCCATCGCGTGGCGAGAAGGGTCCATCTCAAAGCGGTCGACTCCCCAATGCGAAGAGGTCAGGGGCATTTGTTTTTCGGGGGAAGCGATCGCTAGATGATAAATTTGCCGAACCCCGCGCCCAGCGTCTGAGATGAAAAGCACGTGTTTAGAGTCGGCTGAGAATTTGGCTTTGGTATTGAGTATCTCTTTCGCTGGTTGGGTCAATCGAGAAAGCTTCTTGTTACTCAAAGTAAAAGTATAAAGATCGGAATCGGTCTCAGAACGGCGATTTTCCAAAGCGAGGAGTGCTCCGGAAGGAGAGAGGTCTGAGAGCCAATACCTTCCTTTAACGGCGGTGAGCAGCCGACTCTCTTTAGCTTTGAGATCAAACTTATAAAATTCGGTCTCAGTAGTTCCGCTTTTGGTATAGACAAACCAATCTGATTTTGGCCCCCAAACGAAGGTCTCTAAAGCTCCCGAGGGTTCGACGAGATCTCCGATGGGTTGGGATTTCGCAGTGTCTACAATGGAAAGGCCTTGCGAAGATTGCGCTAAAAGAAACAGTCCATTAGGGCTCAGTTGAAAGCTTTTCACAGCAGTTGGGGACTCGGTCACGGTCTTGGGGGTGATTAGCGGCGTCAGTTGGAAGTAAACTTGGGGAATTCCCGCTCGATCAGAAATAAAATAGATACCTTGCTTAGGGGCCGCCTGGACGGCGCTTTCTGTCGATAGTTCGTTCAGCCTATCCAAATAATGATTTTCGGCGCATGGCCCTGGTTTCAAGGGATCAGTTTCGTGATCTCGATGCGAAATGACATTTTCTGAAGTTTTTTGGTTGGGGGATACTTTCTTTCTACCCACCGGAGTGTCGTCAGTAGGTAGGTCGGCGCCGGGAGTTTTGGGGCCGGTACCCAAGTCTTTAACGTGTTTGGGCTCGTCGGCGGCTAAGGCCACAAGGCTAAGAAGAATGAGAAAAAGTGCCGCGTGTTGTCTCATTTAGACCTCATCCAGAACGTTAAACTCTTATTCTACTTGGTGACAGGCCAGATACTAGCCAAACGAAAAAAGATGCCTAATATAAGGAGGGATAGCAACGGGCGGTGATATGTCTTATTTATGATATCGCGCTGGCCGAAGCGCGAAACGTAACGAGGGAAGCTCAATTTTGGAAAACGATCTCTACGAAATCCTTGGGGTTAAGAAGACGGCCACGGAGCAGGAAATTAAAAAGGCGTTTCATAAGCACGCCAAAAAGTTACATCCCGACGTCAATCCGGACAACAAGGAAGCGGAAAAGAAATTCAAAGAGGTCAATCTCGCATACGAAGTGCTTAAAGATGCGAAGAAACGCGCCAAGTACGATCAAATGCGCGCGATGGGCGCCAATCCGTTCGCTCGGGGGGCTCAGGGCGGCCAAGGCGGTCCTGGAGGAGGTTTTGACCCCAACGCTTTCGCCGAT
>JBBQIT010000119.1:0-9589 GCA_038325205.1 Bdellovibrionota bacterium | reverse complement strand
GTCTTAAGTCCGTGATTTAATGATCACATGAATAATGCCCAGCTCAATAGACTTCTGCTTCCTATAGCGATCGCCCTCGGCGTCACTTTACTCTTACTTGTCGTACGTAAAGTTTTTCTAAGTCTTTTAAAAAAGTGGAGCCGTAAGCGGGTCGCCCAGCTTGACGATATTTTAGTAAGTGTTTTGCAGGGTCCTTCCGTTTACTGGTGTATTGCCACTGGTATCTACATCGGCATCGAAATTTCAGAGCTATCCTCTAAATATGCTACCCCATTACATCAAGCCATCTCCGCGGTTTTGATTCTCTCGGTTTCGGTGGCCTTTGCGAATTTAGCCGTCCTTATCTTTGGACGAGTCGTCTCGACCTCTAGCGATCAGCCGCACGCCAGCGGATTAATGGTGGGTCTCATTAGAGGAAGCGTTATTACAATAGGGCTACTCGTTATTCTTTCCGTTCTAGGCATCTCTATCGCGCCGCTATTAACCGCTTTAGGGGTCGGCGGTTTGGCCGTCGCTTTGGCCTTGAAAGATACTTTGGAAAATCTTTTCGCGGGCATTTATCTCATTACCGACAGAACGATCCGAGTAGGCGACTACATCAAGTTGGAGAGCGGCCAAGAAGGTAAAGTGGAAGATATCGGATGGCGAACCACTCGCATTCGTCTGGGTGAATTGAGCACCGTGATTACTCCAAATAGCAAGCTTGCTCAAAGTCTGGTGACCAACTTTTGCCTTCCCGATCGTCGTATCGTCGCTAAATTTCCGGTGGTGGTAGCAAATACGGTTGATGCACAATTGGTCGAAGAGATTATGCTGGCTGCCGTTCACAAGAGTACGGAAGATGTGGTGGGAGTCTTGCCAGTGCCCGAGCCAAACGTAAGACTGGCGGCGGGGCCAGCCCCTGGAACGCTAAGCTTTGTATTGAGCTTTCATGTTCGGGATTTCGGCGATCAAAGCTTTGCTAAACATGAGCTAGAAAAAAGGATATATCGGGCGTTCCATGAAAAGGGAATTGAGCTTCCTCCCTATATTGCCCCAACCTTGCCTCCCGCTTGAGTGCAATGGCGACTTATGTCGCATTGCCCTGCCTAAATAATATTGTGATTTTCTCCGATAAGCTTCTCAGGAACCGACGGTTAGATCGATTTCGGAGGCGTTATTAAAAAGGATTCCCGTAAGGCCTTTGGGCTAGTTGAAGTTTTGGTTTTCACGGTGATCGCCTCTGTGGTCTCCTTGGCATTTATTAGCTTTATGAAGTCATTTCAAAAAGGAGTCGCTGCCACCAGAACCCAAGGCCTTCGTGACACCGTCTTTCTAAATCTAACAAAAATGGCGTCCAGCCCGGTAGCGCTCCAAAAAACTCGGACGGTTTTAGGTGCTTCCTCGCCTTTTTCCCATTGTATCAACGTATCCGGTACCAACGACTGCACGAATGGGGCAGCCACTGATTTTGCACTTTATGACGCCGGTGGGACTCAAGTAGCAGGAACTAGTTCGGCGCCGATCAGATATTCCGTGGATGGTGCCGTTTGCGCTTCGGCGAGTAATGTTTGCTCTTTGGAAGCAGTCAGCAGTTTTAGCGCTATTTGTGCGGGGGGAGCTTCCACCTGCGATCAAGCCGCTCAGCTTTCAGTGTCTATCGATCTCCACCAATCGGCATCGGTGACTACTCCTGCGGGAGGGGTTTCTCATATTGGAAAGAGAACTTTAGCCAGCACCGTCGATACTGCCCTGATCGCTTCGGGTGGTGCGCAGTCGTGCCCCACAAACCAGGCTATGACGGGAATAGATGCTACGGGAGGGATAGTTTGTTCGCCGGCCACGCAAGATCATTTTGGAGGCGCGTGGGCCTGCCGGTTAAATACGACGACTCTCAACTGCGGACCTTGTCTGTCCATCAATCCCATGACTGGAAGCTGCTCTTGTCCTAGCGGTTACCAAACTCTCAAAGTGACGGGTTGCGATGCTACACTCTATCGATGCGGATTTGTCTGCGCGAAATAGTAATCAGGTGATCTTAATTCTCGCAAACTTTCGTTTGCCCGCTTGAATAACGAAAGTCTCTTTAAGGCTCGGGCGATAGAACTCGTTTTCGATAGATTCCCCATCGACTCGAACTCCACCCTGCTTGATCAACCGTTTTCCTTCACTCGTGGTAGCGACCAATCGGCATTCCTGCATTAGGTTAGGCAACCAAATATCTTTTCCCTTAACGGCAAATCGATATTCCGGCATTTCGTCGGGAATCTCTTTGCGAGAGAAAACCTTTTCGAAGTTTTCTGCAGCAGCCGTTGCTAACTCTGCCGAGTGATATTTCGCTACAATTTCTTGAGCGAAATTCGACTTGGCCGCTTTGGGATGAAGTTTGCCTGACGTTATATCAGCGAATATCTCGTCGATAATTTTAAGCGACTTCTTGCTTAAGAGTTCGTAGTAACGACGGAGCATATTGTCGGGAAGGCTCATCAGCTTTCCGTAGATTTGATCAGGCGCTTCGTCCACTCCGACGTAGTTTCCGAGCGATTTGCTCATCTTATTAACGCCGTCTAGCCCTTCTAACAGCGGGAGCGTTAAGCAGATTTGCGGTTCCAAACCGTAATCGCGCATCAACTCTCGGCCAAGCAAAAGGTTAAACTTTTGATCTCGTCCGCCTAACTCTACGTCGGCTTTCAGAGCCACCGAATCGTAGGCCTGCAGCAACGGATAAAGGAATTCGTGAACGCTGATACTTTGTTGTTCTTTGTAGCGTTTACTAAAATCATCGCGCTCAAGCATTCTGGCAACGTTGGCGTGGGCAGCCAGTTTTACAAAGTCATAAGCCGTGAGTTTGTCCAACCATTCGCTATTGAAACGAACTTCGGTCTCTACCGGGTCTAAGATTTTAAAAACCTGTTTTTTGTAAGTTTCAGCATTAGCGTCGATTTCGGCTCGAGTGAGCTGCGGTCTGGTTTTGGATTTCCCAGAAGGATCTCCGACTAAGCCCGTAAAATCGCCGATTAAGAATACGACTTTATGTCCCAGCTCTTGGAATTGAGCCATTTTCTGAATGAGAACGGTATGGCCCAAATGCAAATCGGGAGCGGTCGGATCAAACCCTGCTTTTACGGTCAGAGGTTTTCCTGAGGCAACAGATTTCTCAAGTTTGGCGACGAAGTCTTTTTCTGAAAGGATTTCATCAGAGCCGCGTTGAAGCTCTTTTAACTGTAGGTCTACGCTTTTCATTCGATGTCTTTCTCACTACCGAGCATGGCTTCAGGAACGCTGAAGCGAAGTCTTTCGATACTCGTCGCACGGCGGTTTAGATCGATCTTAATCACCACGCAAGAAACGCCGGGATTTTCGCTGGCGCTTTGGTAGTGAAGGGGTCGTTTGGTTATAAATCTTCTGACAATCTCTTCTTTTCCCAGACCAATCACGGAATCAAAGCTTCCGCTCATTCCCACATCGGTGATGTATGCAGTTCCCCCGGGAAGAATTCTTTCGTCTGCGGTTTGAACATGACTATGAGTTCCCGTAACCGCAGAGACGCGACCCGAAAGATGCCAGCCCATCGCGTACTTTTCGCTAGTGGCATCGCAATGCATGTCGACCAGGATAGGAAGGTCGGTTGGATTTTCTTTTAAAATTTTGTTTACCGCGGCAAACGGACAGTCGACTTGCTCCATAAATACGCGGCCTAATAAGTTGATCACGAAAACGGCCTTGTCGCCGTTTCGAATAATGCTAAATCCTCGGCCGGGGCATGGATAACCGTCGGGATTGGGAAAGTTTGCGGGACGAATTAGCCTGGGTTCTTGGTCGATAAACCCATAAATTTCTTTGTTGTCCCAAGTGTGGTTTCCACCGGTCATGCCGTGGACGCCCATCTCCATCATTTCCGAGAAAGTCTTGCGATTGACCCCTCTTCCCCCTGCAAGATTTTCGCTGTTAGCGAGGATGATATCGGGGCAATACTGCGATTTAAGGTCGGGCAAAGCCATTTGAACGGCGCGCCGGCCTACTTTTCCAAAAACATCTCCGAAAATAAGAATAACCATAGATTTTGTGAACCTAACCCAAATTGGGTTTGAAAGCGAGTGCGACGCCCCGCCCCGGCGTAGCTTGCTGGTTCAGCGTAGTCCTAAGCGAAGCTGGGCTAGAGGTTATAAAGCCCGGATGGCGTGCAAATAGCCTCGATTTTGACGTCCGTGGGCTCTTGAGGGAGGGTATCACTAGAGATTTGCTCGTCGAAACACACCCCCCAAAGGCGGGGTTTTTGGGGTAACGACGCGGTAAATCGGTCATAAAATCCGGCTCCGGAGCCTAGCCGATGTCCCTTTTTATCAAAACACGTGCCCGGAATGAGAACAATGGCGTTGGGGGAGACGAACTCCACCTTTTTCGCGGGATTGGCGGGGGGCTCCAAAATCTTCGCAAATCCGAGAGCAAGTTCTCGTAAATCGTCGATTCCAAAGAATTGCAGCGTATCCCCTTCGACCCTGGGGAAAACGCACCGGGAAGGGCTTGCTGACCAGAGTTCACCAATATCTGGTTCGTGAGCGCGTCCTGCAAAAAGGGCGATGATCGGGGCGTTCTTAAACTGCGCGCTATCCGCTAAGAGTTTCCGAAGGGATGCGGAAAGGGATTTTCGAAGTTCAGAGTCTTTAGGATATTGGTTGCGCCAATAGCGTCTGAGCTCTGCTTTTTTGGTCGCGTTGGCGTCCAAAGTTCTCCGTTTAGTTTAGATCGGCTTGCATCTTTTCGAGCAGCCGATGCGCTTTGGTAAGCAGTGAAGAACGGTAGTCCACCGCCTTCTTGCGGCTTTTGATCGAATGGCTAGCCAGATCGAAAGCGGCTAGCATCGTCGCTTTTTGAAGCGAGAGCGTTGGATTTTTCTTTCGGATCACTTCGATCTTTCGACGGACCAATTCCGCAACTTCTCGGAGATGTTCTTTGGTCTCTTCGCCCTTAAGAACATATTTGTGGCCACCAATGACAATTTCAATGTTGTTCAAATTAGCGGTTGCCATGCCGTTCCCTTTTTTTGGAGACTGGGAGTTAAGTTAGAGACTTAATTGTAGAAACGGCAGACCATTATTGTCAATTCAGAACCGCCTTCTCATCGATTACTCCAAAAACAGAGTTTCCGTTCAAGGTGACGTCCATGACGACGCGATCGTTTGGTTTGAGCCATGGTGTGGTAGCGGATCCGTTATCCAAAATCTCCTGAAACCGCTTTTCTGTGAGGCACGCAAAGCCCACTTCCTTATTTTCATTCGAGACAGTGCCTGTTCCGACAATACTTCCGGCAGCGAGCGGTCGGGTTCTGGCGGCATGCGCCACAAGTTGTTCAAACGAAAAATCCATTTCGCTTCCATTCGGGTGTCCGAAGGGCTTTCCGTTAAATTCGACGCTGAGCTCGAGGTGAACGCGGCCATTCTTCCATTTATCGCCGAGCTCATCGGGAGTGATAACGAAAGGAGCATAAGAAGAATTTGGTTTCGATTGTAAGAAACCAAATTTAAATTCGATCTCTTTCTTTAAAAGCTCGCGGTAAGTAATGTCGTTAAACATCGTCAAAAGCGCGATGTGAGAACCAATCTTTTCAGCAGGGGTTCCTTTGGGAATATCCGTAGTGATAGCCGCGAACTCCCCTTCGAAATCGGCACCAAAGGCCACGTCCATCAAATCGATCGGATCATGGGCGCTCAAACAGAAATCGCTCACCCCTTGGTACATCAAAGGAATTACCTTCGCGGAAGGGGGCATTTCATCCCCTCGAGCTTTGCGTGCTCGATAAACATGAGAGAGAAAGGCACTGCCGTCGTAAAACCCTGCAGCGTGGGGAAGCGGCGCTAAACAGTCAGCGGGATCTAAGGGAAAGGTTCCCGCTAATTTCCCCGCATCCAATTGCTCATGCAGTTCGCGAAGTTTTGGCTCAAACTCTTTCCAGTTCTGCAGAGCCTCCAAAAGAGTGGTGGGGAAACCGGCAGGGACTCTGGCGGCTCGAAGATTATCTCGAGTCACTAAAATGAGCTCGCCGTGCCTTTTTTTCTTATCCGAACTTTTTAACGTCGCCAGTTTCATAATCGCCTCTTTTTAATCTTTGTCAGGAAATTCCACGCTCAAAAACTCGTCGGGCTCTTTCAAACTACAGCTCCCAAAGCTAGCCCCGTGTTGACGACGAGCCGCTTCTAAAGCTTCGACATCAATTTCAAACTCATTCCACCGAAAGCTATTCGCCATAAAACTAAACTCGGAAGGAGAATGGGAATCCAAGCACTTTTTGACTTCCTTGGTTCCAAATTTTTCCATTCCCAACGCTTGAGCTAACGCCAGTCCGGCGAAGAGATTCACAAATCCAAAGCCACTTTTATTTGAGATCGCATGATGCAACCCTTGCGTTGCTTTAAAGCGAAGGCCTCGGGAGGTGCACGCGGTCACGGCATGAGCGATGGCATCGGAAGAAGGTAAAGTGGCTCCACCGGTTCTAATCTTAATTCCAGGAGTGGGTGCCGACTCATTGTCAGAAGCCCATTCCGACAAAGCATCTGCGACGATACCCAGAGTCTTATCGCTGTCGGCAGATAGAGGGACTTCAAAATAGGCCGTTAGCGCAGGAGTAGAAGATCCAAAACGAGTCAGAGTCGGCTCCAAAAATTGAAGCATCGCTTCAGTCGAAGTGGATTTCAGCGCTTCTCCTGGGAGCTTTGTTTCATAGGCTATCGCCCAATGGCGGCAGGAGCTTTCAAAGCCTCGAGCGTTAAATCTGCCTATTTCTCTCAAATCCCATTCGACCACCCGCGCGAACTCGGAACGATCGCTATTTTCAGGGATTGCCGTTCCCAAAGCCGTGAAGAGCCAAGGAGTTCCGTCAGAGGATCGGTCAAATAAAGCCCTGGTGGTAAGCGGAGTGAGCAGAGCCATCGGCAAAGCCATCTTGGAATAGAGCCACGGATGGTGAAGGGACTTTCTAAAGGTAGCCGCTTCACGAAGCGCGTCATCTAAAGAAAGAGCCGCGGGCGGAAAAGTTCCCGCGTAGTCGATGATGTTTCCTAATAACGCAAATTTGGAGCTGTAGACGCCCATGATCCTGGCACGTTATAGCAGCCTTGATCTGAACTCAAGCACTCCGAGAATTGTGCCGATGGGATCATGAATCAAGCACAAATCCCCCACCATTTAAGCCAAAGAGGTTGCCTATGAGGACTCCTTTTAGTCGCATTGACCCTCATGAGTATGAGCGTGAAGTGGACTCCCAACGGGCCATGCTCATGGAGAAGTACGAGCGCTGCAATTTCTGCAGTTCTAAGATCATTTTCACCCATGATCTTAATGTGAGCTACTTACAAGTCACCGAGACCGGAAGATGTCCCGGTTGCGGAGTGAGTCTCACCCCCAAAAAATACACCTTACAATAGAACGATCGCTTGAATTTTAGAGGAACGCCTTTAGTGGCGAGTCGCCTGGTTGCGCGCTCGGACTAGACTCCGAAAACGGCTCTGACTTCGATAATTCCTAAAACTAAGAACATCATCTGAACGATGCGCAGTACGGGGCGTGCGGAGATGAGAGCTATGCCTTCAAGCGCTTCGCCTGCGATGAGCGCGCGAGAGGCGATCGAGGCGTAAGGCGAAAACAGAAGGGCCAAGAGGAAAAGATAGACGGGGATCGCTCGGTGAAGAATTACCGTATTACTGACTGCTGCTGTAATAGCTCCTGCCGCAAATAAAACTGCCGTCAAAGTTTGTCCGGTGAAAGTTCCCGACATCGTCCAGCCTAATGCGGGACCATGGCTCATACTCGACGTCAGATTTAGAAGGGCTGAATGCGAGATCACTTCCCGAATATTGGCGTAAGTCGACCAATTCCAAAGAAAGGCCAAGCTAGAAGGAACTAAAAGAAAAGCGCCTTTGATGGCGATCTGCTGCCATTGAAAATGTCTTTGAAAATACCAAAAAATAAAAAGGACGAGGGGCACAAGCCCGATCGCGACAGGATCGGTCCCCGCAAGAAGCGCTAGCGCAATTCCCACCACGTACCATTTGTCGTCTAGAGCGAACCGGATCGCCATCGTGATGAGAAGGCACGTCAAAGCTAACGAAGAGCCTAGGCTCATTTCATAACTTGTCGGCCAGAGAATCACTAGAATAGGCGTTGCGGCGGCGACGTCGGAAGTGATCATGCGATTGAGTAGCTCGTTGAGCTCTCTTAGAAACAGAATAAAGAAAATATTCGAAAAGAGGATCAGGCACACTACCGGAGAGATCCCAGTAATTCGATTCATCCAATGGCCCAGCCATAAGAACGGATTGTGAGTTACCGCAAAAACTCCGCCGAAAGAGACACCTGCGAGAGATGTCATCGCTGAGATCTCTGAGCCGTCAGAAACGCGCTTCAGAAATAACTCTTGTAACGACGAGTAAGGAGCAAAGTTGGGTAGAATTCCTGACGAGTGGCTGCTGGGTAGAGCGCTATTCAAAGTAAGAAGCGCAACGATGAAAAGTAATACGCGATGGAATCCGAAAGCGAGAATTACTCTCCACATACGACGTAATCATATCATAGTTCCAGAAGCATAGCCTTGACCAACACTGTGGCGACCAATGCCGCGGTCTCAGCTCTTAGTCGGTTAGCCCCTAAACCTAGTGCTTTTCCGTCGGCCTTTGCCATCTTTTCGATCTCTTCGCGATTCCAACCACCTTCGGCACCGACGACAATGTCGCAATCGACGCTGCCCGCTTGGCCCAGCGGAGCGCGACGTTCATTTTCATCGCAATAAAAGAAGAGTCGGCTACGTTCTCTGGAAGTTAGCCAGGAATCTAACGAAAGTGGCGGGCAGAGAGTGGGAAACCAAGCGCTTTGGCATTGTTTGCCCACTTCATGAACGACTTTCTCCCAGCGTTCTTCGTTCCAAGCATTTTTTGGCGACGAATGTGCGGTGACAATGGGTTGAAGGCTGGCAATTCCGACTTCGGTACAACGTCTAACAATAAAATCCAGAGCCGGCCCTTTAGACACGGCAAATACCAAATGGATCCGAGTCGAAGCTTTCTCCTGCGCTACCGACAAGATCGTCGCAATAGCTCCCCTGGCCGAAGCTTTTACTATCTCAGCGGTGGCTCTTCCGCCTTTTCCATCGACTAAAGTGACGGTTTCCCCCTCCTTCACTCGAAGCACATGAACCAGGTGGTGAGACTCGTCCGCCGACAAAGTGGTTTGAGCTGTCTCTTTGGGAAGGGGCGATTGGAAAAAGCGGTGCATGGGGTGAGATTAGGAGGTAACTAGTAGTGTGTAAACCTTTGGCTCAAGGTGCCCGCTCGACTCGATTTCGTCCGAAGTCTTTGGCCAAGTAAAGTGCCTGATCTGCCGCTTGCACCAAGGATTCCGAGGTTAATCCATTCTGAGGATATCCTGCGATTCCGAGACTAACGGTAAGGTAGGCACTTTCGGTTTGTCCCTGAAAAACTCCAGCTTCTACTGAGGCCCGTAAACGTTCACAGATCTCTGCCCCAATCTCTATGGGAGTTTCCGGCATCATCAACACAAACTCTTCGCCGCCATAACGGCAGAGCATGTCGGTTTTGCGCAGGTTACTGGTGAAGATTTG
>JBBQIT010000118.1:0-9645 GCA_038325205.1 Bdellovibrionota bacterium | reverse complement strand
ACATCGGTCCCGCGCTCCGCGAGCGAAAGAGCCATGTTTTTGCCAAGCCCTCGGCTTCCGCCAGTAATCAATGCGACCTTACGTTCCATGGTACGTCTCCTTGCTAGAATTCAATGACAGGAAGGTGCCTCGCCCGGCCTTGCCTGTCATTTTATTTTTTTAGCGCCATAGTCGAGTGGTTGGCAGAAACTATCGTATGAATATCGGGTTACCTCTTAAAGTGATCTCCCCTACTCTGTTTACCAGGCTTGTAGTCATGGCTTTGATGCGGAGCGGTCGCTAACGCCTCCTAAATTTTCTAGACCGCTCGTTCTTCGACACCCATGCTTGGTTCTGATTCGAGGATTTCTGAAATGTCCTGAGCCAGTTCCTGGTTCGAAAGATGCGTCAGGTCCATGTGAACTTCTTTGGAGACCAAACTTGAAAGCGGGGAGCCCATGGCTTCGCGCAGGACCCCAAGGAAGTGGGGTTCAGCGACGAGAATCAAATGTTCGTATTGATTCCTAACTCGTCCCTCTTCAAGATAGTCCACAATTTTGCTAACGAGCTTAAGTGCAGCTTCGTCATGGGGGCTAACCGGACTACTGTAGGCATGCCTAGCTCCGCCAGATTCGCCGTGCGTCCCACTATCGAAACTTCGGCCTGGTCTATCACTCACTAGCTCTTTGACGGGTACCCGCCCCTGGGGGTTGGTTATTTGATGAATGGTGTGTACTTCACCGTTTCTAGTCTCCCTCTCGAAAAAACAGGCGCGGGAGCGATTCACCACCGCTACCCATGTCCGGTGATGACGTCGATTGGGCATACCAGACGTTGAAGCCATTCCAATTCCTGAACTCGTTTTTCCAGTGCGCATTCTTAACTCCTTAATCACAAATGATTCCATTCCCCGGTGCATACTCCGTGCCGCTCTTTCCCGGCGATTAGGCGGAGCTTGCTATGGAATCCACTCGAGACTTCAGCGCCTCTTCAATGTTGACGCGATCCCCGCACGATCGGTGTGACATTTCAGGTGTCTTCTGACCTGTTTTGCCCCATGTTTCGTCCGCTGGAATCGTCCTAAAAGGAGATCTCCTCATCAAAGACATCCGAATCTCATCTGGCCCATGCCTTGCAATCTGGTCTTAGCGAACAGATACATTTCTAAAAACCTTTTGGATGAGAAAGAAACATGAAAACTAATATTATGAACAAAAAGGTGACTCCACTTCCCCAACCAAAGCTGACCGCAGCACCTCAGCTGAATGCCCTAGTAAAAGGGGAGACAAAGCTCTTCTCCACCAAAAATACTTTGTCTCAAAAAGTTCGAATGCAGGTGATCTCGCTGATCCAAGAGCGTCTCGCCGATTCGATCGACTTAGCTCTTCAGGCGAAGCAAGCGCATTGGAATGTAAAAGGGCCCAATTTCATGAGCCTTCATTTACTGTTCGATCAAGTATCAAAAGATGCCGAATCCTATTCCGATCTCATCGCGGAACGAATCGCACAACTGGGTGGAGCGCCGGATGGTACGCTTCAAGGCGTTCTAAACCAAACAACGTTGCCGACTTACCGCCCGCAACTTTCGTCAGGCCATGAACATGTCGTCGCCCTAAGTACCGCGCTCGCGAGCTATGGAGAATCCGTTAGAGAGATGATCGAAAAAGCGGAAGAAGTGATCGATGCCGACACTGCGGATATTTTTTCGGAAATTTCCAGAAGCGTAGATAAAAATCTCTGGTTCGTAGAAGCTCATGGCCAGACGCCAGCATAAAAAGGAAGACCAATGACTGAATTCAAACGGCCTGACGTTTCCAATAAAAAAAATAGAACCGCCGAGATGAGATTGGATAGAGATGATCTCGGAAAAATTATGGGCTCCGCTACGGGCGCCAGAGAATACACGAATGTATGCGGAGGCTGGGCGGGAACGGATGATGCTACTTCGACAGCACCTAGTGACCTCATAGGAAATCCACCCATTCCAGAGGAGGATAAAGCGGTTGCCGAGATCGAACGAGACCTAAATGAATGCCTGGATAAGGATGATGCTCAAATAGCGCCGTGGTAACAACACGGGCTCACTGATTCGAATCTTCGACGCCCTTTTCGAAGCGGTGGCTACTTTGCTCTAGATCATTTTTAATAGCGGATTCTACTGCTTTAGCCACTCCTTCTGGCGTAGAAGGGGCGGCTTCTCCAGGCTTTAATACTTTCAGTTCTTGCAACTGTTTGGCGAGTGCCGAATCTTGTTTTCGGGCCGTCTTAAATTGGAAGGCAATGAGCATTCCCACAATCGCAAGAGCGATGAGAAGCCCCACCAATCCAAACCCTTTATTTTTTTGTCGCACGGAAGAAGTTTTCATAAGGTAATTCAAATCATAACAGCTTATATTTCGTTACGCGATGAAACCTGTCTTCC
This sequence comes from Bdellovibrionota bacterium, assembly GCA_038325205.1. Classification (GTDB taxonomy): domain Bacteria; phylum Bdellovibrionota; class FAC87; order UBA2466; family UBA2466; genus JBBQIT01. Next base: position 7,244 of record JBBQIT010000118.1, on the reverse strand, counting down.
ATCTCTCGCTAGGCGTCAAATCCATCGAAGCAACGATTTCGTTTTATGTAAATCTATTGAAAGCCACCGTGGCTCATCGGGACCCCTCTGGTTATGTGAACCTCACTCTCTTTGGTGGGGAACTCACTCTGAAGGAAGGCGATGAGATAGGCCCCCTGCCTCGAGATTTCCATTTTGGTTTTAATTTTTCGCTCGAGGAGTTTGAATCGCTATCACTTCATATCCTCGAGCACGGCAAACCTTATATTGAAGCGATGCCTAGAATAATAGATGCCGGAACGCCTCTCGAACGTAAGAAGATGTATTTAAAATGTCCCTCGGGATACCTCATCGAACTCAAAGGCTACCCCTAAAACGGCCCGGTTCACGATAGCGAGAACGAAAACTTGCTCCTCCATTCGATTCCCTTCCTACTCGGCAGTAGTCGCCATATGGTCGCCTCCCAACGTTACCTATAACTTCCCGGGGCGGAGGTCCAAGCCTACGCAAGTCCCCTCGAGCGCGAGCGGCGAACTTTCGTGGTCACCCCAACTCTTAGACCTCCGCCCCTACCCCACACGCGATCAGAAAATGCCTCGTTTCTCAGCGATATTCACAGTTTGTGAACTTCTGCTTCACTTTTGTGAACTTTCCGCTATATTGCGCCCTCTGTTGTTGCTGTTGATGTGGGGTTCAAGTGAAAGCGGAAGTTCCTTTGGTGGAAAGGTCTCTTTTTGATTACACGGATTATCGTGTCTATCTCAAAGACTACTATCAAGGTCGTAAAAATCGCCAAACCGGTTGGGGTCTACAAACGTGGGCCGCGCGTCTTGATTTAAAAAGCAAATCTACTCTCGCCATGATTCTCAATGGGCAGCGCCACCCTAGCCGCTCCCTCACAGAAAGCTTGGTTACCTATTTTGAATTTCGTTCGGATGAAGCCGAATATTTTTCCGATCTCGTCGAGTGGAAAAAGAGCTCTGAAGGCGGAAGAATCAGTACCCTCCTGATGGAGCGACTCGCCAAGAAGCGAAAAAATGGACAGTTTCAGTTTTTAGATTACGACAGGTTCCAAGTCGTTTCCGAATGGTACTTTCCTGTCCTTCGCGAGCTCTTTCACGTCCGGGGATTTACCGTAGATGCCGACTGGATTGCGCACCAGTTGCGAGGCAGACTTACGGCACGTGAAGTGAAACAAGCCCTTCAGCTTCTCCTTCGCGTAGGACTACTCAAGAAAAAGGGAAGAAATATTGAACTCGCCGATGCGGATGTCACTACTGACTCCGATATCGCCAATGAAGGTGTACGTCGCTTTCATCGTCAAATGTTGGCTCTAGCTTCGGAGAGTCTCTCCGAGACTCCAGTTGAAGAGCGAGAGATTTTAGCCTCTACTTTCGTCGTTCAACAGAAGGACATGCCGCGAGCCAAAGAGCTGCTACGTAATGTAGCCAACGAACTGGGGGATTCTTTGGAATCCAAGAATGGCGATCAAGTTTACCAACTTCAAATTTGTTTCTTTCCGGTGACGCGAAAGAGAGGTGACCAATGAGAATTTTGATCACAGTCGGCCTATTGCTACTCGTAGGGTGCTCCGAACCAAAAATGTCGGTTCCCGTAGAACGCACTAATGTAGGAAATGGCGGCAATGTCGTCATCGCTCAATTCCGGCAAGGAATGATCGATAGCTTAGTTCATATCGAAAACTCTTATCGGGCCACGGAATACGCTAAACGTGTCAATATCGACCTCAAAGCTTTGCGAAGCCTACTAGATTCCCGAGCCTACGATCTCGTTGCCGTTAACGGGCCTCTGCACGATAAATTAGGCAGCCTAGTGCACTGTCGCGTTATCGGAAGAAGACTAGAAATCGATCAAGACTACTGGGGACCCGAGTTCGACGCAGGGGCAGCTGACCAAAAAACAAGAACTCACGAACTGTTGCGGCTTCATCCCGACCGACCGAGTGACTTTGACGACGATTACTTAAAATCGATCGCTTTGGCCACTTTGATGACCGATAGCACGATCGTTACGTCCGGACTCCCCAAAGGGATGGTTGTACAGTTGGCCGAACCCACGTGCAGCGTTCCTACTTTGGAAGTTCATTGGGAAGAGTCTGAAAGAAAACTCTCGATTTCATACTATGCAAACAGAGAGAAATTCTTTGATAAATATAGAAAGTCTTATTTGCACTACGGTTCGTTTTTTTGCGGAGTTAGGCTCTCCCAGCTGCCGATCCCTGAAGAAGAGCTATCAAGACTCACGTTCTCGCTGGAGACGACGGAATTACGCACTAAAGGCTCGACCACAGAATTGGAAGTAGGCATCCGCCTTCCTCAACGAAAGGAACAGTCCTTTTCTACTTCGGTTACTACGGAAACTACTGCTGACGCTTTGAAAAAAACTACCATCGATTTCAGCACCTTCGGAGCCCGAAAAAGTCTGAAATACGAAAGGTCCGAGAACGACCTCTTCGTGAGAGTACAGGCCACTCCGTGGGGAAATTCAAATCTCTTGGTCAGACCAGAGAGCATTGAAATACAGTTTTAAATTGCCGACTCATCCGTGGAGACGAAAGCGCAGTCCGCTTTAAAAGAGTTTCCCTAATTCGAATATTTGACGTTAACGAATAGCAATGTTACCCGAGCATATTACATTAAACCTCTTTGAAGGAGTTGATTATGCGATGGGTGCTATCGTTCCTCATGTTGATGTCAATGTTCGTATCTACACAATTAAAAGCAGCCGATGTCGAAGACAGCAAGGCGACGGTTGAAGCCGAATGTAAATTAAAAGGTTCCACAGAGATTCCTGAGTGGGTGCCGAAACTAAATAAATATAACGGCCAAACGCTTGCGATCGAAATTGGCCGAACTACCGCCAGCATCGTTTCCGATGATGTGAAAAAGATTTCTGGGAAAGGACTTCTTTCCATTCCCACCGAAACTTATGGCTTTGAGGGCCTCGGTGAAGAAGGAAAATTAACTCTAGCTTCCGCGGGACTTTTAATCGGAGCGAAAACGGGAATCGTCTATCTCACTGCCAAAGGAAAAAACCCCAAGTTTCCAAGCGATCATTCGACTTACCGAGCGGAGTTTAGCTGTAAGAATAAATCCGCCGGAAAAGTTGCCGCTTTCCTTGAACTTTGCACAGACGCGCCTGTTTTCAAGAAAGACGTGAGTTGCAAACTCCGTCCGGACGCCTCTAACAACAACGGAGGAGATCTCCCTGAGGTGTTTTCCTTTAAGTCTAAGGGCAAAGGAATTGAAATTAGTTACGAAGGGGAATCCGACCCTTCGGACACTTTCACCGGAACCTACGATTTCTTCTCGAATGAGCATCCGCCGAAGAATTCCACGATTAAGCTGATTGAGTATTGTTACTTCAATATTCACGGCGTGAAGCACGCTCCCTTCAGCTCGCTGCGTGTTTCTGGCCCTCTCGCCAAAAAAGGTCAAGGTTTTGCAAGTATTCCTCAATCAGGAAGCGACGGCGGCGCTTCGTGGCCGTACGATTGTAAGTAGTTAGTTTTATACTAAGCGCCATCCTAAGAAGCTTTCTTGGGGTGGCGCTTTTTTATTTTCCGACTTCGATCATCCAGCAACGCTGGCCCGGATTCTTCTCAAAATCCATGGGAGTGATGAACTTGGTAATTTCTTTTATTTCCACGGGATGGGTGGATTTGATACCCATGTCATTCAGAGTAAAAGAGCGGTAATTCGTCGAGAAGAACACTTTTCCTTTGGGTCGTATCCTTTCGAGGACTAAGTGCAGAAGGCGTACGTGATCAGCCTGAACGTCAAAGGTGGATCCGGTATTACGATTCACCGACCGGGCTGGAGGATCGACGACACAAATATCAAAAGTTGCTTTGGCTTGCTCTAAAAACTCGAGAGTGTCGTTCCTAACAAAACGATGCTGAGTGCCCGAGAATTGATTGAGCTGCATGTTCTTTTCAGCCCATTCTAAATACGTTCGCGAGCTATCCACTGAAGTTGTAGATTTTGCGCCGCCAGCAGCGGCATACACCGAAAGCGACCCCGTATAGGAAAAAAGATTTAGGAAGTCTTTTCCCTTAGCTTCCTTCTCCACCAAAGATCTTAAATTTCTTTGCTCGAGAAATAGGCCGACATCGACATAATCTGAAAGATTCACCAAAAACTTATGGCCCCCCTCAGGGACTTCAATGAATTTACCCGTGGGCTCCTCGGTAGTTTCGAGTCTACGTTTCTTGAAATGAACTTTATCAGTCGCCACGTTTAAGACTTGGGCTGCCGTATTCACCATTAGTTCCATGTACCGAATGTGCTCGAGGGGCGAGTGCTCATGATTTCTCGGGACTTCGGCAAAGTGCAAATGGTTGCCATAAAGATCAACCATGAAGGGAAGCTCTGGAATGTCTCTGTCGTACACTCGCCATGAAGTAATGCCTTCACGCTGCACCCGTTTCCCATAGTGCTTTTGCGTCTTTCGAATGCGATTGGCAAAAACTTCTGCTTTCTCTTTCCACTTTGGATTTACCGGGGCAGTAGCTCTCATGGCGGCTTCTTTTTCAGCAACCAAAGGCGCTTTCAGTTGATAGTTAAAAAGCCTGCACTCTATTGAGCCGTTATAAAGCAAAGTGCTCTTGTGAGGAGTGAGCGGAATAAATCTGACCACCTCTGGATTTCCGCAAAGCACGGAGGCTTTCCACCCGCCGTAGGATTCTTTAAGACGGATTCCCAATCGCTCCCAAAGTTCGCCCACCTTGTCGACTTTTAGTCTTTCGTCATAGGGAGGGTTGACCACAAGAGTGCCAGGAGCCTTTGGCATCGCATTCCAGGTAAAGAAATCACTTCTTTCGATCTTAACCACATCTTGAACGTTGGCACGGGCCACGTTATCTCGGGCAATCTGAGCCACAGCAGGATCGATCTCAACGCCAATGATGGTGGCCTCAACGTTTTGGCGAACCAGAGCTTTAGCTTCGTTCACCAGCTCTTCAAACACTTTCGAATCAAAGTCGGGCCAACCCAGAAATCCGAAATAGTTCCGTAAAAGACCAGGAGCAATATTTTTCACCATGAGACCGGCTTCAATCGCGAAAGTTCCGGAGCCTACCATTGGATCTATAAATGGAGTGGAGCCATCCCATCCCGAAAGCTTAATGATGCCAGCCGCTAAAGTTTCGTTGAGAGGGGCTTGTCCCGCTCGCTGCCGATAGCCTCGCTTGTGCAACGACTCTCCCGAAGCATCAAGATAGATTTGAGTCGTATTCTTATAAAGGCTGATGCCAATTCTAAGGTCGGGCTCTTCAAGATCTACAGAGGGGCGCTCGCCGGTCTTCGCACGAAACTGATCCACCACTGCGTCTTTGGCGAGTTGGGCAAGAAAAAGCGAATGAGTCGTAAAAGAAGAATGAAGGTTCGCATTCACTGCGAGTGTCCCTGTCGAAGACATCCACTGACTCCAATCGATTTGCTGAACCGCCTCGTAAAAGGCTTTTTCATCAGGAGTAGCGATACTGAGAAGCGGTCTCATGACGCGAATCGCGAACCGGCACCAGAGATTCAATTTATAGAGCATCCTAAGATCGCCCTGGCAAACGACCAGACGGCTCTTCTTCTCTACGCCCTCAGCTCCGAGCTCAATCATCTCTTCGGCTAAGATATTCTCTAAGCCTGTTAGCGTTCGCACATGAATGGGAAACTTGGGGTTCACTTAAGACCTTCTCTTTTGCTTCGTGAACACGCCGACGACTTCCACGTGATGAGACCACATAAACTGATCGACTACTTGAAGGCTTTGTAGCCAATAGCCGCCGTCGCACAAAATCGCCGCATCGCGAGCAAACGTAGCCGGATTGCAGGAAACTCCGATAAGAGTTCCACAGTTGGAAGCCGCCATGTTCTCGGCTTGTTCTGCGCAGCCCGCTCGTGGAGGATCAAACACGACAGCGTCGTATTTATTGATTTCGTCGCGGCGTAAAGGACGCTGAAAGAGATCTCGCCGAAAGACTCTAAGGGGAAGCTTCTTGGAATTCGCAGCTTTGGAAAGAGAAGTTACCACCGGGGGAATCCATTCATAGGCATCTACCGAACCCTGACTGAGCATGGGACCGCTAAAAGTACCAGATCCCGAGAAGAGATCCGCAAACTGTTTTTTCCCCTTAGTAGGAAGCGCCGCAAGAACCGCGTTCACTAACGTCTTCTCCCCTTCTACGGTCGGCTGCATAAAGGCGGCTGGCGGAAGGCTGACGTTAAGTGAACCGAAAGAAGCAATCACATTTCCTTTTTTGGCCAGAAGCTCGACGCTATCATCTTCATAAGAGCGCCAACTGATCCTAGTGATGGAAGATCTTTGAAGAAGCGTTTCCATTGCCTGCTTCACAAACATGTCGGGAACGCCTTTGCGACCGATAGGTCCTGAAATCACCATGTCGACAGCATCGCCTACGATCTGTAAAAAAATGTCTGAGGATTCAAATCCGCTTACGATGGAGCTCAAAAATGGTTTTATCTCGTTGCGAAGGTCTAAAAGTTTAGGTTCGGCAATAAGGCACGATTCAATATCGGTAACTTGATCCGATCGTCTGCGAAAATATCCCATCACATATTTATTGCCCTGCTTGCGGGCGGTGAAAGTGGCGCGTCTTCGATTGTGGTTTCCCAAAAATACAGCGGGCATCCATTGTCGCGGCCGAAGGCCTTGCTTACGAAAAGCATCTCTCACCAATTCTAATTTCCACTCCCGATAGAAATTATTGGTCACATGTTGGACGGTGCAATTCCCACAGTGATCGTAGTGAACGCACGGAGGTTTTTGGCGGTAGGGCGAAGGCGTAAGAATCTCGGTTATCTCAGCCCGATTAATACCGTCGTTATCCTTTTGGATTTTGCCCTTGAGGTAATCGCCCGGAACCGCCCTTTCGACGAAGATCCGCCCTCGCTCTCCTAGAGAGATTCCGTCCCCTTTGGGGCCTAGGCTTTGGACTGTGAGATTGGTGCCGTTCATGGGGGGCCATTAAGCATGAAATGGGGGTAAAAATAAAGGGTTAGATGCTTTTCGCGCTTCACGCGGAAAGCATCCCGAGGCACAAGCCGAGGGATCTCGTTGGGTTAGCAGAGACTTTGTCACGTGGGTTGATTCGAGCTGTTCTTTTATGGTACCGGTCTGAGTTCAAAACCCGAGAAACTATGGCCTTTCGAGTCGCTTTCAATAAATTAAGAGCCCCATTTTGCCAAAACCCCCCCAGCAGGGGCTCCCATAAAAGCGGCAAACACCAT
>JBBQIT010000117.1:0-9685 GCA_038325205.1 Bdellovibrionota bacterium | reverse complement strand
CGTTTTTCTCACCGTTGCAGAAGAAGACGGGCTTTATCGACTAAAATCCGAAAAGAAAGTAACCCTTACGCTTCAAGAGGTCAGAAGCGAAAATCGAGACCTAGCCAAACTGCGCAAGTTTTTCGACAGAAGTACGTTCACCGTAAATGAGGCGACCCAAGTTTTGAAAGTGTCTCGGCGTACCGCCCAGCGCGTGCTTCTTGAGGCGTCGGCCCAAGGCATCGTGAAAAGGCAGGGCAGTACCAATTCCACCAGCTATCAATTCCTCACTTATCCCCTGAATAAGAACTAGGCGGGGAAACTGTTTCCAATCCAAAGAGATGGCTTTTTTCAGAAAAACTATCGTCTAAACTTTTGCCGATTTCACACTTTTGCCAGGCTCAAACCAGCGGAATAGAAACTGCACTTCTAATCGAGTGCCATGAAATTCAAAGTACTTCTTTTATCCTTCTTATTGCTGACGATGGTTGGCTGCGGAAAGTCCGGAAGTGTCGACCCTAATCTTCCCGCTAGCATTAGTGGAAGTGGAACCGGCCCAACGAGCCACGGACCGTCGGGTAATGGGTCAGGATACACCGAGCCTCACCCTCCCAAGTAAGTAAATAAAGCCCCTCTAAACTTAAGCTGCGCGCCCGGTCCTATTCTCTTCAAGATAAGCCGTTTCCGCCGTAAAATAGGGGAATGCAAACCTTGCTCACAGGCCAATCCAAAGACCACATTGAAGAGTTGGCATCTCCCAAGTCCTCGGTTCACCGAGATATGAAAGCGAGTCTTTTGTCGCTTTCCAAAGCGGCTACCAAAGCAGGCTTTGATTTGCAGGTCGCAAGCTCCTTCCGAGATTTCAATTCTCAACTCAACATTTGGAATCGTAAAGCCAGGGGAGAACGCAAGCTTCTGGATGATCAAGGAAAGCCCTTAGTCTTCGAAAAGCTAACGCCCGAACAAATCGTGTTTGCTATCTTAAGATGGTCGGCGCTCCCTGGGGCGAGCCGCCATCATTGGGGAACTGACATCGATGTGTTCGATGCCAAGGCCTTGACTCCGGGCTACCAAATCCAACTCACGCCGGACGAATCTGACGGGATGTTTGGACCGTTTCACGCTTGGCTCGACAAGAATCTGGCTCATCACGATTTCTTTAGGCCGTACGCGAAGGATAGAGGGGGAGTGAGTCCGGAGCGATGGCACATTAGCTACCGGCCACTCGCAGAACGCTTCCTCTCACAACTCACCTTAGATCTCTTAAAATCGGCGATAACGAAAGCGGACCTACATCTAAAAGATGTCGTACTCGCTCGCCTGCCGGACATCTACGCCCGCTTTGTGACGAATATCGAAAGCATCGCCTAAGCACCTGAAGGGCCTCACTTTTTAAATTATTCTGACGCATTGCAACTATTCCATGCTACAAAATTTGCATATGAATCGCTCACTTTTTTGTCTCGGTTTTCTCCTCCTGGTGGGCCCCTCGTGGGCAGGCAATGAACTTACGAAAGAGGGAGCTGAAAAGGCGTTGTCTTGCCGGGTGAATATTGCACTAGAGGCCGAACGCTCTAATGACCTTCCCTTACCGATTCCGCAAATCGCGACCGTCCTTCGCGACCAAGCGGCTTTCATGGGGGGAATTCCTATTAAAGTCGTCGTTGGTCTGGGAAATGCCGGAAACGATCACGCCTTCCATCGCCACAATCTAGGATTTCGCGCGCTAGATAGGTTAGTCAGCCGACCCTTCGTTTATGGAAGCCTAGAACCAGTTCCCGAGGGGGGCTGGGTCGAAAGCCTAACTCGGACCTACGATGATGCTCCGCCAAAGACGGAGTCCGTCGCCGTATTTACTCAAAAAGACAAATTTCGAACCCACTCGGGCGAGCTCTATTACACAACGGAAACCATCTCCGGAACGATAGTGATTTACGCAAGACATCTCCATGACATCAACGAGACGGGAGATTTCGTGGGACCGTTGGTTCGTTATTTGGGAATCGGCGCAGATTCAGTTCTTGTCATTCATGATGATTTCGACCTAAACCCAGGGACGGTCAGAATCAAAGCAAAAGCATCGCGAGATACTCACGGTGGCCTAAAATCCATGGGCGAGGCGTTGGGGACGCTAAATTTCGCTAGATTAAAAATCGGCGTGGGCAAACCGGCCGATGGAGACATTTTAGTCCATGTGTTGACCAATCTCACTCCCGAGGAAGAAGCTTTGGTTTCCCCCATTTTCCAGCGAGTCCCTGAAACGGTTCACCGCTGGGTTTCTGGGGGAGTCGAATCGGCCGCCCACTACCTCGGCGAAGCTAAGTAAATTCCCCTGAAAAGAAAAAAGCCTGGGAAGCAACGCCTCCCAGGCTCATTCAAATCATTTGATACCGAGCTTATTCAGCCGCGCACTTCAACTCGTCGGCAGTGAAAGCTTTCACGGTTCCGAGATTGGCCACCGCAGCCGCACGAAGCGCTGTGATGTTCTCCATCGTCGCTTTCTTAGCGGCGTCAGAGCCTTTCGATTGCGCCGCTGCTGCTAGAGCAGGACTGCACAACCGACCTTTGATCTCGCTCAAGACAAACGCTTTAACCCCGGCTGATCCCGCGGAGAGAGCTGGGCGACCAGCTTTTCCGAAGAAGTTAGTCCAGCCAGACGCTGTGTCTTCAGACGACGTGACATAAGCGCCCAAGCCCGAGAGATAGGTAGTCAAGGTGCCGGCCATTTGAGGCACGGTCCAGGTCGGAGCTTCCGCTCCGGAACCTACCAAGAGTCCAATCGCGCGATCCAAGCGGTTCTCGAAGTATCCGAAAGGATCATTCGTAGCGTCGCTTGAATTACATTCTGCAGACCCTTTGAACTCGTTCGTAGCTGCAGTTTTGTCCTCATCCGTGCAGAACATGTCGCGCTTTTCAGGTTGGACACCTAAGTATCCATACTTGATAGCCATGACATCGTACTCACCGATGTGGTCGAACTGACGGAAGTTACGTCCAAGATATTCCATGATCGAAGCAGACACCTTTCCAGTGGAAGGGACTGCCGCGCCATAGAGGTTACCGCGGAAGTTATGTCGCAAGCCTAAGTTATGACCGAGTTCGTGAGACAACATGTCGTGGAAGTATCCAGGCATATAGCTCTCGAAGGTCGTATTGACTGGCAACTCTTCGAAGTCATTTCTCTCCGCTACCGCATCTTCGTAACCAGGCATCTGTGAGGTGACTCGGAACTTTAGTCCTTTGCCAACAGACAGCGCTAGTCTCGGAGATTTCAGCGAATCGAGGAACTGATTCTGTCTCATGCTACCGGCGTGCAATAATCTCGCAGCCTCTTGGTCTAAACCTTGGGCTAACAAGGCATTTGCTTGTACGCCAGTTTTAAACCAGTCGGTGTAGAGCTTAATGATCGTAGGTCCTTGAATCAGCACGTTCGCCGAGAGCATTTCTCCGGTGAACTGATTCGCAATGGACGGTCCAAGACCACCATACGAAGCTTGGTTCACAAGATCCCATTCGACGATGTTGTAACGAACGTCTCCAGGTACCAAAGCTTCCAACTTAGGATCGTTGTCGGCTACGAATTCGTAGCTCAATAGCTTTTTACCGGTCAATGTCACGAAGTGATCGTTCCATTCATCGAAGCAACCCGCGAAGGCAGCTTGGTATGCTTGAGGGACGTTCTTGATGAAATAGTGAACCGGAGCTTGTAGCGAAGAGTTAAACGTAGTCGGTAAGGACCAACGTTGAATCTTCGGAGAAGCACTTCGGCCAGTCATGAAGAAGCCCACTCCAGGAGTCGCGTCTCGCGGCGTGAAGGCCGGGTTGAACGCAGAATCCAAACGGAGGTACCAGCGAGTCGTAAATGTCGTTTCAGGGACATTCGCGGCAGCCGCATCGGCGTCTACAGGAATCATCGTAGCTTCGACATCGAACACTAAGGTCGAAACGGAGTAATCCGCAGCAACAGTCTTAGAACTCTTTGTTTTTAGCTTCGTGTAAGAACCATCCGGATCCAAGAGCGCCACTAAGTTAAGTGATTCGCCGATGGTCGAAAGGTCTACCATGACTAAGTTTTTGGCCGCATCGACACCAGCGACCGGGAAAGAGATCAAGGGGCTTTCTTCGGAAGCTTCAGTGCACTGCGAAGCGCATCCCAATAGCGCTAACGAGTACTCATTGTCTCCCGTCTTGGCCACAATCGTCTTTACGGCAAGAGGTTCGATGTCAGTCAGTTTAAGGCCACCCAAGGTCTGGTTGGTCTTATCGGAAAGCTTCGTGATGACGCCTCCGAAAACTTGTCGTTCCCCTAGAAGACCGACCGGAATTCCAACGATAAGCGACCCGGCTTTTACTTCCGCGGGAGCGGCGGCGTCACTGGAACCGCCCGTGGCAGCGATCTCGCTAGAAGCAACCGGAACGGCGAAGGCGTTTAATAGCTTCGCCGCTTCTTTGCTCGCCACAGGTTTAATGTGGTTCGCGCGAATTTGATCTTGGAAAGCTTGGCTTCCCAAAACCGCAAATGCGTTTTTGTTGTCTCCGATAGTTTGGTTGACGTTAGGATCGCTCGCTTTCACGAGATTTCCCAACAGACCTTCAGATGAATTTTTTTGGCAAGCTGCCAAAAGTGACAATCCGAGGACCAGCATTGTTGTCTTTGTTAAGCGTGTTCCCATGTGTGGCATTTCATTCCCCCCATACCCAAGTTATTGAAGAGCAAGATTGATGCCACGGCGAAATAGGCGAAGACGCCCGTTGCGCTTGGGAGAGAGAGAAATTTCATAGGATCGTAATGGCACTAGTACCAAAACGAGAGTGAATTTTTTTCTTGCTGCCGTTAACAAATGAGAACGAAACGACGTCAGCGAGCGCTGATTCTGCAATCAGAGTGCCAAACTCTCCAATGCTTTTCAAAAGGTACCCATGTCTCCTTTTTCGTACGCTAGTTCCGGCAAAGCACGAAGTGGGGTTCTAAACCCGAGGGACTGATTTCTCTCTCGTACCCACAGCCTTATTCCTTAAAAAGCAATTTGAATGCTGAAACTTGTGATGAACGGAACAAAGCGTGATGAGATTGTCGGTGGTGCTAAGTCCTCCATGGGCGACCTGCTTTTGATGATGCGATTCTACCCATCGGGTGTTTTGGCATTGTTGTTGGTTGGGGTAGCGATACTGAAACTGCCTTTGGTCTCTTAGGTTCACTGAGTGAGTGACTTGGGCTGAGGTAGCGCGTCCGGGCTTTACGGGGGAAACGATTCTGTCTGAACCTAAATTTCTTTCAGCCTTTTTGACGGGGTCGTGCTTATCTAGGTAGGCCTTAGTTAGAAAATCCAAGGCGGCTTCGATTGAGATATTCTTCTTTTCTTTTTGAGACAGTAAATCGCACACTTTTTTAAGTTTAGCTTCGAGCTCAGTAGATATCCCGACCTCTAAGCGTGACCGATTTTTCGTGATGGGCTTAATTCTAGTCTTTGTTTCTGTTTCGGGAAATTGGGTTACGATTTCTCTTCTTAAGTCGTTCTGGGACAGGGTACAGGCCTTACCCAGCCATTCCTTCTTATTTTCAGGGGTAATCACAGAAACAATGCGCCTGGCATTGGATAAATGAAGGTCTCCTTTGTCTATTAGGGTTTTAATCTCCGGCACTACGGCAATGGTCTTAGCCACAGCGCACAAAGCATAAGTGTCGTTCTCCGAGAGCGTAAGCCAAATCATGCAGTAGTCTTTTAGGGTGGCGTAACCAAACTGCTGATAAATTTTATGGCGATCGATGTGAACTAAGATAGAGAGCAACTCATATTGGGAACTTTTATAAATTTTAGCTTTTTGTTTGGCTTCGTTATGAAGTTCAAGGGCGGTTTGCATGTAGACCTCCTATCGTCGATAAGTAGGTATTTTGTACGCTGCGTTAGAGAGAGATTCAAGAGGAAAGAAGGCAATCTATCGACGATATATCGCTATTTTTTTATGTTCTCTGTCTGGACAGAAAATGTAAAATTCGGAGCGGGGAGATGGTGCTGTCGCGTCGCTCATGGAAGCACCGAGCTTCCGACGTTTGGTGCTAGGTCACGGGCTTTGCATTTAAAAACGTTACTAGTGTGATTAGTCCTGTGCTAACTCGGCCGTGCATTGAATGGTGCTCGTTAAGTAAGTGACCGGTAGAGAGTTTGGTTTTTATTTCGATGGCGACTTCGAAGTTTTTTTTCTTTGTTCGTATTTTTTGGGTTTGGGGGCTTACGGTCTCTGGGTTTGGGGCGCGCAAGAGGCGTGTTTTCGGTCTGGACCAAAAACGCTGGTATTGCGTTAAATCTTAGGGGTCACCCAGACACCTTTTGGGACAACTGGTATGATTGGGTTACTCCCCATGACCTACTACTACCTTCTTGAAGTGTTGGTTCAACTTTTGTGGAGCTGCACGCCTAGTTTTTCGAACTATGTCCTCAAGTATCTTCCTGTCTCTTGGTATATCGCGATGCGGTGGACGCTATCGGGATCTATTTTCTTTGTCATGGCTCGGTATCGGCGGCCTGCCCTGCCTAAGTTTCAAGATGTGGTCCGGCTGGCGCCTATCGGAATTCTTGGTTACGGGCTTGCCTCCTACGGAACACTCTATGGATTGAAATGGGGAGGCGTCGTAACGTTTGCGCTCTTAAGCTCGGTCAATCCCGTGATTCAGTCGGGACTTTCTATCGTCGCTCTCAAAGAAAAGCCCAAACCTCTTTTTACTGTGGCTGCTTTATTTTGTGTGGCGGGGCTCATTAGTTTGGTGCTTGGGAAATACCGCCTTACGGATGCCCGGGTCACCTTTGCGGCGACGTCTGCCGTCTTTCTGGCCTATGGATTAGAAGCCCTGGCCTTCGTCGGCTCTCGAAAGTATCGAGGTACGGTGCCTTTGTTAGACTACATGGCCATCACAGAACTTTCGGCTGCTGTCTTCGTTTGGGCCGGAGTCGCTTTACAAAAAACTTCCGCTCCCATTTGGGGAACTTTACCTTTGGGACTCTGGGGAGCAGTAGCCTTTGTCTCGGTCGTTTCTTGTGTCATCTGCTACGGCGCGCACTACTGGCTACTCAGCAAAATGGAGGGTCATGTGCTGGCGCTTTTCGAAAGCTTGCACTCCGTCTTCGCAGCGCTCTTGGGACTCATTCTTTTTCATGAAAGAGTTCACCCCGCCATGGTCTTTGGCGGCGGGCTACTCATTATCGGTCTTTATCTCAATACTAGGAAAGCTAAGCCCTCTCGGCGTCTTGATTTAGGGATAGAGGATGTCCGAGCGGCTTAAGAAGTCTTCAATGAAAGTGACTTTCTCTTTCATCCGACCGGAATCGAGCTCTTTGCGGAAGTCGTACTTCTCACCTTGGTTGGTGTTCAACACGTACTCAGTCTTTTGATACTTGAAGAGAACGTAGAACCCAAAGGTATCCGCAAAATCTTCGTAGGGGTTTCGGCTGGTGTAGGTATTTAGAAAGTTCGTTTTCGAAAATAGCTCTTGGTAGAGCTCAGGAACCACCTCTTTTTTCAACGCACTCGTGCAATCATAAAAACAGATATCCTCTCGATGAGAGTAATCGTTCCCGTGCTTGGGCGTAGAAAAATCATCCCAGCTTAGGGCTGTCCAACTGCCCGCTTTGGGCGCACCCGTGCGACTATTGATGTGGTTCGCAAAATCAAAAAGGTGGCCGAATTCGTGAGCAATCACGTCGTAGAGAAAATCGTTGGGAAGTCCTGGAGAAATCGCTGAGAAAGAAGGCAAGTCCGTTTTCACGGAATACGAAGTCAGCGATCCCCCAAAAGGAAGCTGCTCTTTCCACGTCGCCCACCGTCCCAACCCAAAGTTTCCTTCGACCAAGGACTGACGAATACCGATGGCATAGGAGTTGGGGCTTGCGTAGGCGGTAGAGTCTAACTGCTTCTCTACAAAAATTTTCGAGACCGAGCAAAACATCTTCTGAAGCACCGGCGGATAAATGTCATAGATGGCTTCGAAAGCGGGAACGTACTTCGGACTATCAGGGAGACATTTTCGCTGAAATGCCAATCCACTTTCCGTGTTGTCGACTAAGCACACAAGGCTCTTGATCTTAGCTCGGCAATCCTCATCGCTAAAACGTTCCCCAAATGGCTTTGCTTCGCGTGTCGCTTCGCCCGTTTCCATCCACACGACATCATCACTGAGATAGTGCATCCCCTTACCTTGCGGTGCGGCGGAAAATCCTAAATTGACCAGTAGATGAAAGAATATTCCGAAAAGAACGAACGTAGAGTTACGCATACTCCCCCTTAAGCACGTCAATGTAGCGGAGCGAGGCGAAAAGCCAATCGCTAACTGAGGCTAAAAGAGGAATGAGAAGACAAAAGTTAATCAGCCCATCTGATGGTGGACTACAAAAATAACGATAGAAAGCGCGATGCAATAAAAACCAAAATACTTCCACCGCCCCTGCTCTAACCACGAAGAGAGCCAGCGGAGCGCGAATAGCCCGACGATGAAAGCAATGACCATTCCCATGAGTCCGGGAAGCAAAAGTGCCGAGGTAAATCCTTCTCCCGTCGCCGCCGCCTCTTTAGAAAGGCGCATCGCCTCTCTGGCGATAACGGGAGGAGTGATAAGGACGGCGAGCGCGAAGCTAAAATCCTCGGCGGTCATTCGAGTCACACCCGATAGCATGCCAGCGGAGATCGTGGCCCCCGAACGAGAAAAGCCTCGAAAGGGTAGACAGAGCCCTTGGACGGCGCCGATGATCAAAGCTTGCTTAGTCGATACGGAAGGACTGCCCCCTACGACATCTTTTCGGGAAGCGATAAGAATGAGAATTCCCACTCCCATTAAAGATCCCGCAATCAGATTTAGGTTTCCAAATAAAGCTTCTATTTCCTGCTTTCCTGCGGCCGAAAGAACAAACTTTTCAATTACGTATTTTAAAGCGCCGCCAAATAGCACCGTGGCCAGGGTCGCAAGGATAAGCGCCAGAATCAAAGACTTGCCGCCACCGACCGTCCGACGAATCCACTCGGTCCAACGCTTGCGGAAATAAAAAAGAACCGCAAACATGGTTCCCGTGTGAAGCATCACAAGGAAAAAAGTTCCTTGAGGAGTCGTGGGATCAAATCCTAAAAAACGACCGATTAAAATCACGTGAGCCGAACTGGAAACAGGTAAAAGCTCTGCCAATGCCTGCACCACGGCCAAAATAATCATAGAAAATGTGTTCATGTGCGGTAAAGGATCTCAACCGCCTTACTTAACGGCAAGCAGAAAAAAAAAGGTCCCCGGCTTGCGCAGAGGACCTTTTAGCAAAAAGGACTAAAGAGGATTAGCGAACGTATTGATTAAGAGCATCGACGAACGGTCGCATGATCTGAGGCGCTTGATAGCCAGGCGTATTCAAGATTTGCACCGGAGAAACATTTCCGTAGACCATTCCGTTACGTTGAGGGCCGTGAGCGATCACAGTGCCGTCAATCGAGATGCCCGCAAAAAGGCCACCGACATACGAGTACGAAAGGACATGCGCTTGAGGAGTCGAGCCGATCCCCGAACCTTCGCCAAAAGGACCAGCAGCGACGCTTAGGTCGGTACCCAATTGAAAAGTAGCGTGATTTAAAATTTGTCGCGAGTAGTCGCTCACAAACACGAGGACGGTATCCATGAACTGAACGCCAATCTGAAGTCCTACGCTAGCGCCTCCAAGGTTCAAGAAAGAAGGAG
>JBBQIT010000116.1:0-9702 GCA_038325205.1 Bdellovibrionota bacterium | reverse complement strand
GACCCCTTGATCTTCTTAAAAGCGAATGTTAAACGGTTCATCCACTAAATTTAAGGAGACGACATGCGGTTCAGGTTGTTGTTCGTGAGTTCGTTCTTAATCGTTTCAAGTGTCTGTCTTGCCAGTAGTGTAGATTCCTTTCGGTCCTGGGACGAGGACTTCCACGCGGAAGGCGTTCAGGCGCTCGAACGATTTTCGTTCCTCAGTCACAACGAAGATACGGTGTACTTCGAAGAGATCTATCGTCGAGTTTGGAGTGGAGAGTTGGAACTATCGGTGATGTGCGTACGACGTGATCATCCCGAGGAGATCATTGACGCGCAGCTCACGATCCAACGCCCAGAGGATGATTCCTGGACGATGCAGATAACGGCTAAAAAAGGGAACAGCCCGCTGTTTTTTAACTCTAAAGTAGTACCTTTTGGGCAACGTTCCGATGGCGACGTGGGTTCTCTCAAGAACAATGATGGAATCGTTGCTAGATTGCGCTATCGGCAAGGCCATTATAATAGCCCACGTCTATACCTTAAATGGGAAGAGGAAGATAAGAAGGGGCTGCATTTGCGCTGCCAACCGGTTCCGTCGGGTAAATTGTAGGCCAGACGGATAGCAATCCTTCTCCGATGGACGACTAGGAAGCTAGCTGCTTTTTTGGAAAAGAAGCAAGGGCTCGCCTTCGGATTCGAAGATCTTCAGATATTCCGTTTCCAGACTCTGTCGGATTAAGGGAAATACCTCTAAAAACTTTCTCGCAATCACGATCTGTTTTACGTCGTGAGACGACACTGCCGCCAAAAAATCACTTTCCCACCGCTTGCGGAGCGTCGGTTTTTTTGGAATCGTTAATTGGGTAAAGTTGACTGACGGATTCCAGGGGGATTTTCGAAGTGCCAGAGGGATAAGATCTGAACTATCTCCGATGAGCGCGTATTCGCCGGGGTGCGATCTAAGATAACGCAGAATCTGTTCGTTACTGAGGGATTGTGAGTTGGCGCCGATTCGAAGCGGCGCTAAATCCGTCGAAGCGTAGTAAGGATTTGTGGGTACGATTCGCCCGTGAAGTACGAATACGTAGAGCAAACCTAGTGCCGCGTAAGTTGCGACCACGGACGATGACCAAAGAGACCGATAGCTAAGTAAGACAATGACGATCCCCATCCCCAGAAACAGATGCGCATGAAGTCTTCCTAAGAGACTTCCGCCGATTACCGTCGAAAAAAGGGCAAAGACAAGTGAGAAACTGGGTCTATTTTTCAGGGCCGAAGCGTAAGCCAAATAGATTGCCATCACCACGGGATAAAAAGCTAAGCGTCCCCATCCTCCTTCCGCAATCATCAAAACCGGATTGATATGGAAGGGAAGTAAAAATCCCGTAAGAACGGCTAGCCATCCTTTTTCCGCAGGAGCGCTGCTCGAAAAATGCCAAGCGTAGACAAAGTTGTAGAGGAAATAGTTTTGACCGACGCCTTTTAGCCAGAGTGTTCCCAGTACTACGACATGACAAAGTAAGAATCCTGCGATCCAAGCACTCAGGCGATATCGCGTGGCTTTGGGGTGAGTGAAAGCAAGTGCTAGGGCGAAACCAATCAGCACGGCGAGGCCCACGGTCTGTTTCGTGTGAAAGGCGAGGGTGATAAGCGCTCCTGAGAAGATAGCCGCGGTCACTCCTTCTTCAAGCCAACACCACAACGCCAGAAGGCCCCAAAAGTAAGCTAAGTGATCGTGATAGTAGGCTCCAAACACGGGTAGAAACCAAATAGCAGTGAGTAGCCCTGCACTTACCGCCGCCGATTCGCTTTGAGTCGTCTTCTTAACGATATTTCCCACGACGAGAGCTGCCAGAGCATTCAGCGTCGCGGACCCGGCAATGAGCGCCCAGCCTCCAGTGGGAAGGATTCTAAGGAACAGACTAAAGACGAGTCCCGCCACCGGCCCGTGCGGAATGAAATACGATTGGTAGATCGTTTGACCGCTTACCTCTCGAAGTCCCGCAAGGTAGCTAATGCACTGGTCGCGATCGAGGCCATTTAACGAAGTTAAGCCCGCTAAAAGGGCGGCAAAGGTAGTGACCCCGAAGCGCCTTATCCATTCGGGCTTTCGGAGGGAAATGGCTTTCATCTGTGAATGATAACAGAAGCGTTTTTTTGGTTTCTGATGCAGGGCGCCGTTACACCGAAGAGCTCTAGAGCTATGGAAATAAAGGGGGGATCTCGATGAAAAATTTGCTACTTGTTTCTTGTCTCGTACTTTGGACACTTCAAGCCAACGCCGATCCAAAGGAATACTACTACCGAAAGTTTTTAGAAAAAGAACACGGGATGATGACGGACTCGCTCACTACGCTTGCCGGAACCTATGACCAAAAGCTGAATCCCTCAGATCCGGACGACATGCGAACGTTTAAACAAAGATATTGGACCGACAATAGCAACGGGCAGGGAAATGATTCCCCGGTTCTTTTCATCCTTTGCGGAGAAGCTGAGTGTGGCGGCGCTTCTGAGTTTGGATCGGCGGTTGGAGAGCACGCGAAAAAAATTCACGCTAACTTAATTGCTTTAGAACATCGCTATTACGGTAAGAGCCAAGCCTTCGATCAATTGACGACTGAAAATCTAAAGTATCTTACGACCGAGAATGCGCTTAAAGACGCTGCTGCTTTTCAAGCCTATGCACAAAGCGAACTCCATTTAACCGGAAAGTGGGTTGTCATCGGTGGATCCTATCCAGGCTCGCTTGCGGCCTACTACCGATTGAAATATCCCGAACTTGTCGCGGGTGCTTTGGCTTCGTCGGGACCCGTTCTCGCGAAATCCAATTTTGAAGACTACGACCATCATGTGTTTGAAGTGGCGGGCCCAGCGTGTGCCGCTCAAATCAAAAAGGTCGTAGCCCTTGTTGAAGGGATGCTTAACGATGCTACCGCTTTAAATGCGGTGAAGAAACAGTTCGAAGCCGAAACTCTCATCGACAATGTCGACTTCCTTTATTTGGTGGCCGATATGGGCGGACTCGCCGTTCAATATGGATACAAAGACAAGTTCTGTCAGATGATCGCAGGTGATGACCCTATTAAGGGCTATGCGACATTCACTCGACAGATCTTTCAGTCGTGGGGAATGACGGCGTTGAGCGACTCCGTAGCAGGAGCCGTCGCTACCGATACGAATCTTTACACGACAGGGGTAGGAAACCGTCAGTGGTTCTACCAGTCCTGCACTGAGTATGGGTACTTCCAAAATGCTTGGCACGACGCCAGTGAATCGGCGCGCTCTCAGCAGATCAATCCTGCTTACCATTTAAATGCGTGCAAGCGCATGTTCGGGTTCGAAACGCCGGTGGATACTTCGACCATTAACGAGAACTTCTACAAACCGCTACTGAATGAAAGTACGACTCGCATCCTCTTCACCAACGGATCTAACGATCCTTGGAGCTTGTTAGGAATCACCAAGCCTAACGGAAATGCGACGAATCCGAACACGACGGCCTACTTGGTAGACGGCGCTTCTCATTGCGACGACCTCAGAGGTTCTAAAACAACGGATTCGGCGTCCTTAAAAGGGGCCCGGGCGTTATTTGATCAATTGCTCGGCCAATGGCTCTAACAGGGGCTCTAAACTTCGGGCTTTGGTGCCGGTTCGCCCATGATAGTTCGGAGCTGGGTGTTTAGCTCTTCGATGTTTTGATAATAGGCTTCGGTCGGACGAAGATGCCTTTGTACGGGCGTTCCGGGTAAGTGTCGGATCAATATCTTTTCTACTTTGTCTCTAAACTGCGGGGTCTCATAGACCCTTCGGTAGATATTTAAGTCTTGTTCGCCGCTGTCGCCGATCAAAATACATTTCTGTCCGCCGTCGATATTAGAAAGTAGTCGGTGAATCGTTCGCCATTTATGGCCGAATCGGCCGTAGCCCAGCCAGCGTAGGAACACAGGGCCTTCGGGAAACTGACACTGTCTTAAAAATTTCAACAGAAACGGCGCTAGCTGATAGGGGGTGCTCGTTACGTAAACGATGAGTCCGCCTTGGGCGGCAATCGATTGGTAAAGTTCTGCCATCCCTTTGATGGGCTCGTACTGATAATAGTGTCCTCGAAATAGCCCGCTTAAAATTCCGCGCCATCCGGTTGTCTCTGCGATCTTTGAATCTTTGATCGTGTCGTCGATGTCCGAAATTACGACCCATTTCACTTGGTCATTCACAAAGAAGATGGGAGAGCTAATCACTTCGTAATCACCCAAATCCACGCGCCCGACCAATGTCTCCACGCCCACAGGGTTCATTCTGAGCCAGGTCGCTTTTGAGTTGTTGCGCGGAATCTGCCACGGCAATTGAAGGTGGATGAAACCACGAGTTTCGGTACTGGCTTCGATGGTGCGAAGGGTGTTGTCGGCAACCGACAGTTGGAAACGAATCCGTTCGAAAGCTTCCAAATCCGGGAGCCCTTTTAAGATTCGATGCAAAAGGCGCCTGGGTTTGAATCCTAAGACCTCTTCTTGCGTGCCATTGTAGACCAAGGCCTGAAGGACCGTGAGATTACGCGTCGCGATGCCAGGAATACCCACGATCGACTTTTGAGGGCGATATAAATCCAGGGTTTGAAGCACTTTAAAAATCAATACTTCGATGGTTTTGAAGAAACTGACCCACAAACCCCACCATTTGCGCCTGGGAAATGGCGTGAGGCGTAAATGTCGGAATAAATTGTCCTGATCTAAGCGCATTAAGGTTTATTCACTCGCGGGAAAAAGCCGATAAAGAGTTACAGCCTTCTTCATGCCATCTAAGCAACACATCTTGTTTTCCCACACGTCCTCTCGAACCGTCATTCGGCGGCTGACAGCCATTGTCCTGTGCCTAGCGGCCACTGTCTCTATCGAAAGGGCTTGGGCACTTAGTGAGCTCTTTGAGCTTTATACTCCCCCCCAAGCAGCAGGGATGGGAATGGCCCTTGCCGCTGACGCAACGGGCTACCTAGCTAATTACTACAATCCGGCTGGACTCGCAAAAACTCCCCGACAAAGGACCGAACTTAATCTGGTGGACGTCGAGGGCAACTTCGGGACTAGCGGCGTAGCTGCGCTTATCGACGCTAAGAGCTTTGGACGAAATAACCTCTTTGGAGCCATGGCAAGCCATCCCAATAGCTACACTTACTTTAGTTTTAGCAGCGTTCCTAGCATCTCAGTCCGCAATTTTAGCCTGTCTATCTTAAGCAACTATCGTTATGCCGCCCAGTCGGACGGTTCAAATATCGATATCGACTCCGTAGCTGACTTAGGCCCGGTCGTCGGCTTTTCCAGTAACTTCTTTGGGAACATTCTAAAAGTTGGAGTCTCTGAAAAGGCGCTGATTCGTAACCAGCTTAAAGGCAACTATCCGTTGTCTGCATTCCCGAACGAAGATGCCACTAACTCGTTAGCGAGTGAAGGCTTTGGCTTTTCGACCACGATCGGTATGTTACTCACACTCCCGAACAAGTGGTTGCCCGCCTTTGGATTGGTTTGGAAAGACGCTTTAAATACTCATTTCACTGCAGCCCATATTTTCAACTCGAAAGCGACAGGAGCTCCCGCCGATATCGCGCAAAGTGTTGATATGGCTTTCTCGGTACATCCATTTTTGGCCAAAAAGTTTTGGGGCACTTTTGCCGTTCAAGTCCGGCATTTGGAAGCCAATGATATTCCCCTCACTAAGCGCATCAGCTTTGGTATTCAGCTCGAAAGCGAAAAGAGCATGTACTACTGGTTTGGACTGAACGCTTTGATGGATCCTTGTTTTGGAGTCGCTCTACGATTGCCTGGCGGAAATCTTGAGCTATCCACCTATGCCGAAGATGTCGGCGCAGGCTCCGTCCGACAGGCGGATAGGCGAGTGATGTTTCGATACACTATTGGATTTTAAATGCGCTTAACCTTCAAATTTTTGCTCGTGGTGCTCTTGACCAGCGGGTCGGCTTTTGCCGATGGCTTGGTGCGCGAGCCTTATGAAGGCGTGCGCCCTACGGGAATGGGCAATGCGTTTATTGCTCTAGCCGATGATGCTAATGCTCCCTGGTATAACCCGGCAGCATTAGCGCGAGTGAAGGGGACCCATTTCAATCTTTTTGATTTTACTTTAGGTGCCGATAGCCTCGGAACTCTGGGCAAATTCAACAAGGCAATTTTCGATGGGGACTTCAATAACCTAATCAGCGCTAATCAACCGACGGATGTTCGCTTTACTTTTAAGCCCACTTTTATCACCAAATACTTCGCGCTTTCCCTTTATACGAATAGCCGCGGCTATTTTAATATCCAAGACTCCAATATTTTCAATGCGACCGCCGATGTATATGCGTTTAGCGACATTGGCTTGCAAGTCTCTGTCGGGCTTCCCATCTCGGACTATTTTAGTTTTGGCGCGACAGTGCGCGGGTTGGAAAGAAGTGCAGTGGATGCGCACCTCACCACGCTCGATCTCTTGGCAAGCCTAGGTGGGTTGACCGAAGCAGCCTTTGAAACCGCCGCGTATGATCAACTGAAGAAAATGAGCGGCACTGGATATGGGATAGCGGGTGATGTAGGCGCTTTAGTCTCGATTCCCACGGGTAAGAACGGCCCAATGGTTCAGTTAGCCGCGGTAGTGCAAGATATTGGGCAAACGTCCTTCACACCAATCGGCGGGAATGCGCCTCCCCCCATTAAAACTAGTTACAATGGCGGAATCGCGCTGATCTATGATGCCGGAAAGAATGCGCACTTCAACTTTGCCTTTGATCTCAGACATAATTTTGAGTCGATCCCTTTCGCGAAAATGACCCACGTTGGTTTAGAGTATAAGCATCGCTTCTTTTCGCTTCGCACGGGTTTGTCGCAAGGATACTTCTCTTACGGCGCCAGTTTCGAATTGCTTCCCCACACGAAGGTTCACTTCACCTCTTATGCGGATGAACTGGGCAGCGGATGGCATCAATCTGCTCAGCGCTACTACCTCATGCAGTTAAGCATAGGTTTTAATCCCCTCTGATCAACGCCATGAAATCATCAGCGGTATTGCTCATCGATTGTCCGGATCAAAAAGGTCTGGTCGCCGCTATCGCCAATTTCCTTTTGGCGAATCACGCGAATATATTGCACGCCGACCAGCATCAAGATGCTGACCTGGGGCTATTTTTTATGCGCGTAGAATGGGATCTGGCTGGTTTTGCTTTGAAGTTGGGAGATTTTCCCAAGGCCTTCGAACCTATCGCGCAGAAATTTAAGCTCAACTGGCGAGTTCACGCTAAATCCGAACCGCTAAAGGTTGCGATCTTTGTTTCGAAATACGACCATTGTTTGGCCGACTTGCTCTATCGTCACAAAAGCGGAGAGTTGCGCTGTGATATTCGCTGCATTGTCAGTAATCACTCGGCTGCCAAACCCCTGGCCGATTTCTACAAAATTCCTTTTAAAGAAATTGCCGTTGAGGCAAATAGCAAAGTGACGGCAGAAAAACAGCAGCTTGCGATTTTAGACGCTAATCACGTGGACCTGGTTGTCTTAGCAAGGTACATGCAGATTCTATCCCCCGAGTTTGTGGCAAAGTATCCCGGCAGAATTATCAATGTTCACCATTCGTTTCTTCCTGCGTTCAGCGGCGCTCGCCCTTATCATCAAGCGCACGAACGGGGAGTAAAGTTGATCGGGGCTACTAGTCACTATGTAACGGAAGTTCTCGATGATGGCCCGATTATCGAGCAAGATGTGACTCGGGTCTCTCACCGAGATCAATTGGAAGATTTAGTCTCTAAAGGCAGCGACCTAGAAAAAGCAGTTCTCTCCCGCGCCATCCGCTGGCACGTCGAACGCCGCATTCTTGTGTACGGCAAAAAGACAGTAGTCTTCGATTAATTGTAAAAAGTGTCCACGGTAGAATCAAGTTTTTAACGCCACCGTTCCTCCCTTCGAGTGCGGGGTCTTAAACCCGATGGACTGATTTCTCTCTGGTAACCACAGCCATATTCCTTAAGAAGTAATTGGAATGCTGAAACTTGTGGTGAGCCGAGCAAAGCGTGATGAGATTGTCGGTGGTGCTTAGTCCCTCGTGGGCGACCTGCTTTTGATGATGCGATTCTACCCAACGGGTGTTTTGGCATTGTTGTTGGTTGGGGTAGCGATACTGACACTGACACTGTCTTTGGTCTCGTAAGTTTACTGAGTGAGTCACGCGTGCTGGGGTAGCGCGCCCGGGTTTTACGGGTGACGCGATTCTGTCTGAACCTAAATTTCTTTCAGCCTTTTTGACGGGGTCGTGCTTATCTAGGTAGGCCTTGGTTAAAAAATCTAAAGCAGCTTCGATCGAGATATTTTTCTTT
The DNA here is from genome assembly GCA_038325205.1 of Bdellovibrionota bacterium. Taxonomy (GTDB): domain Bacteria; phylum Bdellovibrionota; class FAC87; order UBA2466; family UBA2466; genus JBBQIT01. Next base: position 1,368 of record JBBQIT010000116.1, on the reverse strand, counting down.
TCCTTTTGAGACAGTAAGTCACAGACTCTTTTCAGCTTAGCTTCAAGTTCAGTAGATATCCCTACTTCGAGGCGTGACCGATTTTTAGTGATGGGCTTAATTCTAGTCTTGGCTTCCTCTTCAGGAAATTGCGTTACGATCTCTCTTCTTAAGTCATTTTGGGAAAGCGTACAGGCCTTACCCAGCCATTCAGTCTTATTTTCAGGGGTGATAACGGAAACAATCCGCCTCGCATTGGCTAAATGAAGGTCTCCTTTGTCTATTAGCGACTTAATCTCCGGCACTACCGAAATGGTCTTAGCCACAGCGCACAAAGCATAGGTGTCGTTCTCAGAGAGCGTAAGCCAAATTAAACAGTAGTCTTTTAAGCTCGCATAGCCAAACTGCAGATAAATTTTATGGCTATCGATGTGAACCAAGATAGAGAGCAACTCATATTGCGAACCTTTATAGGTTTTAGCTTTTTGTTTAGCGTCGTTATGAAGTTCAAGGGCGGTTTTCATGAGGACCTCCTATCATCGATAAGTAACTCGTTTGTACGCTGCGGTAGAGAGAAATTCAAGAGGAAAGAAGGTAATCTATCGACGATATATCATTATTTTTTTATGTTCTCTGTCTGGACAGAAAATGTAAAATTCGGAGCGGGGAGATGGTGCTGTCGCTTCGCTCTAGACGCACGGAGCTTCCGACGTTTGGTGCTAGGTCATAAGCTTTGCATTTAAAAACGCTACTGGTGTGATTCGTGTTGTGCTAACTCGGCCGTGCATTGAACGGTGCTCGTTCCGTGAATGCGCTGTAGAATTTTTGTTTTTCTTATCGATGGCGAATGGGGAGGTTTTTTCCTTTTTTTTCTTTTTTTCTTGGGTGGGGGCTTACGGTTTCTGGGTTTGGCGAGGGCAAGAGGCGTATTTTGGGGCGGAAAAAAAACGCTGGGTGTGGCGATAAAAACTTGAATCTACCCGGGCACCTTTTCAGATTACAGGCCCATGGCGTCGTCTTCTAAGGGGATGCGACCTATCCAATGCCTAAGCCTGGGGATGGCTTTTCCTGTATTGGGTTCATACTCCACGAGTACATAAGTGAGACGGGAGCGTCGGGCGTAGCTTTCGATATCGAGTGATATCACGTCAGTCCATGTTCCCAGGTTAATGTACTGTTTGGCGTCTCCGATGGGGACGTGTTTATACACATGGGTATGGCCAAAGATCACCGTATGTAGATCGGGGCTTCTTAGGATTCTCCGGGCAGCATCGGTCAGGTCAGGAAAAACCGAAGCTTCGCGCAAAATTTTGAGCGTCATTCTTAAACTGGATTGCCGGTAACGGTTTTTACTGAACCGGGTCGAAAAAAAATAGATGATAAGTTTAG